>NZ_JBEOXI010000015.1:0-58349 GCF_040296465.1 Streptomyces sp. NPDC002130 | reverse complement strand
CCAGGTGGCCCGGGCCCTTCGGGGCGACCATGCAGACGTCGACGCCGGCCGGGGGCTTGATGAAGCGGTTGCGTATGTTCAGGCCGTGGCCGAAGCCCCCGTCGCTTCGCACCGACGGGGGCGTCGCCGTGTCCGCCACGGCGACGGCCGCCTATTCCATCGTCGAGCCGATGCCCGGGGAGCCGGTCGTCAGGAACGCCGTCGCGGGCAGGGAGCCGTCCGCCCGCCGGGCTCCGTACGCCCCGGCCGCGTCCGTCGACCTGAAGGGCGGGGCGGTGATGCCGCCGTCCCAGTTGTTGCCGGCGGAGACCGTCGAGGGACCGAGCTTCGCCGCGCCGCCCTTGTCGGCGACGGCGAGGTTCCTCGCGAGGCGGCCCGTGCCGGTCGCGAAGGAGAAGCCGCTCCCGGCGTTGGTGTAGGCGGTGTTGCGGTGCAGTGCGACGGCGCCCGTGTTGGAGTTCCCGGTGAAGCCGTGCAGCGTGTTGCCCCAGGCCGCGTTGTCGTTGACGACGTGGGCGGCGGACGCTCCCCCGCCGCCCAGCTCGAAGCCGTTGCCGTTGCCCTCGAAGGCCGTGTCGTGCCGGCGGTTCTCGCCGTTGCCGAAGGCCCAGGAGTGCTCGATGGTGACCGGGGAGGAGAACTGCCACAGGTCGAGGCCGTCGTCGGAGTTGCCGTACAGCCGTGCCCCGGTGATCCGGTTTCCGGTCCCGGAGCCGAACTTGACCGCGATGCCGTCGGCGTTCCGGCCGTGGCCGGCCGGGTCGTAGTTGCCGTGGCTGTCCAGGTTCTGCACGAGGTTGCCGGTGGTGCCGTCGCCGCGGAGGGTGAAGCCGGAGTCGCCGTTGCCGGCGGTGACCAGGTTCCTGAAGACCCCGCCCACCGAGGACGTGACGACCAGCCCCTGGGCCGGGGAGTTGACGAAGGCCAGGTCCTGGACGGTCCAGTGGTCGCCGTGGATCGCGGCCAGCCAGGAGCCGGCGGGCAGCTCGGACCCGTCGATCCGCACCTTCTCACCGTCGTACGCCCGCAGGGTGATGGGCGCGGAAGCGGTGCCGTTCGCCGTGGACTCGAGGGTGGCGGCCGGGTGGTAGGTGCCGCCGCGGACCTGGATCACGATGCCGGCGGTGGCGTTCCGCACGGCCTCTTCGAGCTGGGCCGTGCCGGAGACGGTGACCGTCGTCGAGGCGGCCCGCGCGCCGCCGCTCGACAGCCCGAGGTGGACGCCGCCGGCCCCCGCGGCACAGGCCACGGCTGCGGCGATGGAGAGCGTGCGGGTCCTGCGATGACGTCCGGCGCTCGGCAGCACGGAGCGTTCCTTTCCTGGGGGCCGGGGACGGAAACGGCTCGGAGGGGCCCGCTCCGGCTCGTCTTCCGTCCATCAGTCGCCGCCGCCCCGGAAAGGGTTGCCGCCGTCACGTGCGCCGGTTCCCGGCGTTCCGAAAGTTTCGGAAACACCGGCCTCACGCACACCCGTTGACGCCCTGACTCCCTCCGGTGAAACTCCGAAGGCTGTTATCGAACAGAATCCCCCACACTCCGACAGGAAGTGTCATGCGCCCCCGCATCGCCCGCACGCTCCTGCTCCCCTTCCTGGCCCTGACCGGCCTCCTCCTGACCCTCCTCGCGGCGCCGCCCAGCACCGCCGACCCGGGAGCCCCGCCCGTGAAGCACAGCACGTACGCCGGCTATCTCTTCGCCTACTTCACCGGTGAGGGCACCGCCGACGGCGAACAGATCCGCTACGCCCTCAGCCGCGGCAACGACCCGCTGCACTGGCGCGAGCTGAACGCCGGCAAGCCGGTGCTGACGTCGACGACCGGCGAGAAGGGCCTGCGCGACCCGTTCGTCATCCGCTCCCCCGAGGGCGACAAGTTCTACCTGATCGCCACCGACCTGCGGATGTACCAGAACTCCAGCGGCAGCTGGGACGACGTCCAGCGGCACGGCAGCAAGTCGATCATGGTCTGGGAGTCCACGGACCTCGTCCACTGGACCGACCAGCGCCTGGTGAAGGTCTCGCCCGACAGCGCGGGCAACACCTGGGCCCCGGAGGCCTACTGGGACGACGAGCTCGGTGAGTACGTCGTCTTCTGGGCGTCGAAGCTGTACGCCGACGACGACCCGGACCACAAGGGCGACACGTACAACAAGATGCTGTACGCGACGACGAAGGACTTCCGCACCTTCAGCCGGCCGAAGATCTGGAACGACCCGGGCTACTCGGTGATCGACTCCACCGTGGTGAAGTACGAGGACGAGTACTACCGCTACACCAAGGACGAGCGGGATCCCAGCTCCTCCAGCCCCTGCTCGAAGTTCATCACCGGCGAGAAGTCGACCTCGCTGACCTCGACGAAGTACGACTTCGTGGCCGACTGCATCGGCAAGGGCGCGATGGACCGCGGTGAGGGCCCGACGGTGTTCAAGTCGAACACCGAGAAGAAGTGGTACCTGTTCATCGACGAGTACGGCGGCCGCGGCTACGTGCCCTTCGAGACCACCGACCTCGCCTCCGGCAAGTGGACCCCGTCGACGAACTACCAGCTCCCGGCGAGCCCCCGGCACGGCACGGTGCTCCCGGTGACGCAGCAGGAGTACGACCGTCTGCTGGCCGCCTACCCCTCCACCTCCACCTCGGTCGTGGACGCGACGGCGAAGCACCAGAAGGGCTACGCGATCGTCACGGACAGCGCCTCGAAGGTCGTCCTGCCCATGCGGCCGGACGCCGATCTGCGGGGCCTCGCCCCGAAGCTGTGGGTAGGTGAGGCCGCGAAGCTCAGTCCGAAGTCCGGCACGCGGCGTGACTTCCGCACGCCGCAGAAGTACACGGTGACGGCCGCCGACGGCACCAGGCGCACCTGGACGGTCGAGGCAGTGCCCACCCGCAGCCCCCTGCTGCCCGGCCTGAACGCCGACCCCGACGTCCACTACCTGAACGGCCGGTACTGGATCTACCCGACGACGGACGGCTTCCAGGGCTGGAGCGGCACCAAGTTCAAGGCGTACTCGTCGAAGGACCTGGTGAACTGGAAGGACCACGGCGTGATCCTCGACCTCGGTCCCGACGTGAGCTGGGCCGACAAGAACGCCTGGGCGCCCGCGATCGCCGAGCGCGACGGCAAGTACTACTTCTACTACTGCGCCGAGCAGCAGATCGGCGTCGCGGTGGCGGACTCCCCCGCGGGCCCCTTCAAGGACGCGCTCGGCAAACCCCTGGTGCCCAAGGGCGGTTCGCTCAAGGGCCAGATGATCGACCCTGCCGTCTTCACGGACGACGACGGCCAGGCCTACCTGTACTGGGGCAACGGCCACGGGTACGTCGTGCCGCTGAACGACGACATGGTGTCCTTCGACGCCTCGAAGGTGAAGGACATCACCCCGGACAACTTCCGCGAGGGCTCCTTCGTGATCAAGCGCAAGGGCACGTACTACTTCATGTGGTCGGAGGACGACACCCGCAGCGAGAACTACCACGTGGCGTACGCGACGGGACCGTCCCCGCTCGGCCCGTGGACCAAGCGCGGGACGATCCTGCAGAAGCGGCCCGAGTACGGCATCCTCGGCACCGGTCACCACTCGGTGGTGAACACTCCCGGCACCGACGACTGGTACATGGTCTACCACCGCTTCGCCCTCAACGGCCCCGGCCTGCCGGGCGGCGACGGCATGCACCGCGAGACCACCGTCGACCGCATGGAGTTCGCGGCCGACGGCGGCATCAAGCCCGTGGTACCGACGCTGGAGGGCATCAAGCCGGTACGGCGGTGAGTCTCACAGGACGTCGTCGAGCCAGCTGACGACCTCGTCCTGCACGGGTGCGGTGAAGACGTGGCCGAGCTCCGGCCACGTCTTCGTCCGTATCCGCTCCTCGGCGTGGTGCGAGCGCCAGACGGCACGCAGCTTGTCGTACGCGACCCGCACGCCCTCGGCCGGGAACAGGGTGTCCAGTCCGCCGTCGAAGAACAGCATCGGCTTGGGTGCGGCGATGCTCGCCACGTCGGGGATGTCGAGGTGCCGGGCGAGGCCGGGGTGGAGCATGTAGTACGCCGACTGCCCGCGCAGCGTGTTGTTGCCGGGCACCATCATCTCCTTCAGGCCGGTCATCCAGCACACGCTCGCGGCGGCCGCGACGTGGTCGCTGAGGGCGGCGGTCTGCCAGGCGCGGTAGGCGCCCATGGAGAAACCCACGGCCGCGACACGGCGGGCGTCCACCCGGTCGAGTCCGGCCAGGAAGGCGGCGGCCCGCTGGTCCTCCCGGGCCGTGAGCCCGGCGAGTGAGGATCCGAGGTTGAAGAAGTTGGACGCCAGGGCCTGCTGCTGCTCGTACGCGAGGGGGCCGCGGTCACCCCAGCCGAGCGCGTCCAGGCACAGCACCACATAGCCGCGCCCGGCCAGTTCGTCACCGACGAACCGTCCGCTGAAGTACTTGTCGGCCCACGCCCGCGCGGAGGCGAGCCGCGTGTCGTCGTACCAGGGCCGGACGAGCTTCTCCTTGCCGATGTCGAACCTGGCGCCGTGGTCGTGCAGGAGCAGCACGGCGGGGAAGGGCCCGCGGCCGTGCGGGGTGAGCAGGGCGCCGCGGACCCGTTCGTAGCGGGTGAGGGAGACGGTCACCAGCTCGCGGGTGTAGTCCCGCGTCCGGGACCGGCCGGTGAACTCCGGTGCGTACGGCGTCCCGTCCTGCCGCTCGACGAGGAGGTGCTCCTCGACGGTGGCGCGGGCGGCTCGCCGCCAGGCACGGAAGTCGCGGATCGGCGACCGGCCCCAGGCCAGCGGGAAGGTCAGGGCGTCCTTCAGGGCGGGGTGGAAATCGGGCAGCGGACCGTCCACGACCGCAGCCCGTGCCCCGCTCACCGCTCCCCCGCCCAGCAGCGCGGTCCCCGCCCCGACGACGAACGTCCGTCGCCCCAGCGCGTCATGGGCGTCCATGCGGCCTCCCGGCTCCGGCGTGCCGCAGTACGTACCGCTCGACGGCCGCCGGGGAGGGCAGGACGCGGTGGTCGTACACGTCGGCGGGGTCCCAGCCGACGTCGCTGCCGAGTCCGAGCGCGCTCGCCACGGCGTTCAGTCGGGCTGGCCGGCCGTTCAACCAGGAGCCGGTGTCGTGGAACTGCGTGCCCCCGTAGGCCGCGACGGCGAGTGAGCGCCCTCCCCCGGGGTACCGGAAGACGTTGCGCTCGGAGAAGATCGCGGACTCCACGCCGACGCCCAGGGCGTAGAGCGGCGCCCGCCCCCGGTGGACGTTGTTGACGACGTGCACCTGCCCGAAGCGGACCCGCGGGGCGCGCTGCACGATGTCGGTGAACAGGTTGCGGGCGAAGGTCACTTTCAGGTGCCCGCGGTCGCGGTCGCCGCGTCCGTCGCCCGACCCGACGAGGGTCGCCTTGTCGTGCTCCTCGAACCGGCTGTCGGAGACGGTGATCAGGTCGGAGCCGTCCTCGATGTCCAGCAGCCCGTCGTGCCGCTGTACGCGCTCGCCGTGGAAGCCGAGGGGTGCCGCGCTGTCCGGGAAGCGGCCGTCGGTGAAGGTGCAGTGGTCGATCCAGATGTTCCTGCCGGTTAACACGGTCATGGCGTCGAAGCGGGCGTTCCAGCTGCCCCGGGCGCCGTCGTCCGGCGACCAGCTGCTGAAGTGGTCGACGGGTGCCTCCAGGCGCAGGTTGCGCACGATGATGTCGGTGCCGGTGTTGACGGTCAGGAACACCCCGAGGAGCCGGGCGTCACGGCCGGCGCCGACGAGTGTGGTGTTGCTCGGCAGGGTGAGCTGGATCTGCGCCTTCTCGTTGTTCGACCCGGTCTGCCGCAGCTGCCGCTGCTGCTTGCAGTAGCCGAAGCGGGTGTCGGACCAGGCCGAGCCGTCCTCGCCGAAGCAGGACATGTACCGGCGGAGGTCGTATCGGGGCGCGTAGTCCTGCTCGCCGAGCAGGGAACTGTCGTCGCTCTCATGGCCGTTGACGTCACCGACGACCCGGATCACCTTGGGTGCGGTCGGCTCGCCGTCGTTGGCGAGGGCCGCCTCGAGCTCGGCGCGCGTGTCCACCGTCCAGGTCCGCCCGCCCGCACCGCCGGTCGTGCCGTGGCCGGTAGAGGCCCAGCCGGTGGGCGCGCGGTCCGCGGCGGAGGCCGGTACGGCCGGCCAGAGCAGGCAGAGACCGAGGAGGAGCGCGGCGGCCCTACGCATACGGCCGCCAGTCGCCGAGGTAGGTCTGCCTGGTGTGCGACCGGGCCTGGGCGGGGGTGAGCCGGGGGCGGTTGGCGGGGACCGTGATGTCGGCGCCCGGGCCGGTGTTGCGGTACTCGGCGAAGCGCTGGGCCTGCCAGGGGTAGGAGTCGGACATGTTGGCGTAGGGCGCGACCGCGTCGATGCCCGGGCCGAGCCGGGTGTCCCGCACGGTGAGCATGGGGCGGGCGGTGGTGTCGGAGCTGGGCACCCAGGGCCGGGCCAGCTTGTAATAGCCGTCGGGTGCCGCGCTGCTGACGCGGCTGCGGGTCACCAGGTAGCCGAGCGGGTTGGCGCCGGCGGTCGACGGCGCGAAGACGAAGCCGTACGGGGCGCCGGCCAGGTCGGTCCGGGACAGGGTCCGGAAGTGGCACCGCTCGAAGACGGCGGTCGCCCGCCCGAAGACGAAGTCGACGTCGCCCTCGACGTGGCAGTGACCGAAGTACTGGCGGGCGAAGGTGCCCAGCGCCATGGAGTCGGCGTACAGGGTGTCCTGGTGGCCGAGGAACCGGCAGTGGTGGAAGGCGGACCGGTCGCCCTGGACCTTGAGGGCGACGGCCTGGGTGCCGGTGATCTCCGGGTGGTCGGCGCGCAGCCAGTCGTTGGCGAAGGTGATCCAGCGGGCGGTGAACCCGTCGGCCTGGACGGTGGTGGTGGCCGAGCCGGTGGTGCCGTGGGTGCCGCCGCCGGGCTTGGGCGTCCCTGCCGCGTTGTCGTACACGATGACGACGTCACAGGGGTTCTCGCTCGCCCCGATCCAGGTCATCTCGGTACGCCCGGGGTCGACGGCGACGGTCTGCCGGTAGACGCCCGGCGCGATGACCAGCGTGTATCCGCTGCCGACGGCGGCAGCCACGGCATCGCGGACCGTGGTGAAGTCACCGGCACCGCCCGGGTGGACGTACAGGGTCCGGGGGTCGCGGCGCGCGGCGGGCGATCCGTACCGGCCGAACGGTCGCGTCCGGGTACCGGCCCGGGCGGGGCCGGGGGCGAGGCCGAGGAGGGTGCCCGCCGCGGCGCTCGCGGCGAGGAACCCCCGGCGGGAGAGGGGCGAGTGGTCGGGCTGCGAGAGCATGCGGCTGCTCCTTCGCGGTGCGGCGGGTGCGGGGTGGGAAGGGGCCGGGGCGGGCGCACCCCGGGGTGGGGATGCGATGCGGGCCGCCCCGGCCGGTTCGGGACAGTCAGGTCAGCAGAGGCGGCCGGCGCCCGCTCGGGCGTCGACGATGCCCGGGACGGCCTTCGCCGGGTCGACGTCCGCGCGCAGGGTCGGCGTCCAGCCGGCGCCCGACTGGAGCGTCTCCCCCGGGATCTCCGCGTTGTGCACGGCGATCAGATCGACCGCCTTGCCGTTGACGATGTTGGAACCCGCGGTGACCGGCGCCTCGTTCCACTTCTTGAGGATCTTCGCCGGGCTGAAGCCCTGCGCCAGCGTGAAGGCGTTGTGCTCGGCGACGAGCCGGGACTCCTTGCCGATGCCGTAGACGTAGCCCCACTTCTGGCCCTTGGTGACCACGAAGTGGTTGTTGTACGAGTCGACCTGCCCGAACCGCACCCGCGGGGCCCGCTCGACGATGCCCTCGAAGCGGTTGTGGTGCAGCGTGACCTTCAGCTTGCCCGTGTCATCGGCGGTGGCGCTGTCGCTGTTGCCGATCAGCATGGTCTTGTCGTGGTCCTTGAACGAGTTCCAGGACACGGTGACGTGGTCGGAGCCGCGCACGACGTCGAGCAGCCCGTCGTGCTGCTGGTAGGTCTTGCCGAAGTAGGACGGCAGCGAGCTGTCGGGGTAGCGGCCGTCGGTCAGCGTGTTGTGGTCGACCCACACATGGGTGGAGCCGTAGACCACGATCCCGTCGTACTCGCTGTTCCAGGCGCCGGTCTTGTTGTCGTCGGTGGGGTCCCACTGCGGGAAGCAGTCGATCGGGGCCTCGAAGGCGAGGTTGCGGACGATGACGTTGTTCACGCCCCTGATCTGCAGGCTGCCGCCGCGGATCCCGGAGCCCTTCCCGACGCCCACGATGGTGGTGTTGGCGGGCACGCTCGCCTTGATGGTCTTGTCCTGCCCGGCGGCGGACGCGGCCCGCAGGTCCTCCTGTTCACCGCTGACGGGCTTGTCGTGGCCCCAGACGGCGGGGTCGTAGGCGGCGAGGTACTTCCGGAAGTCGTACCCCTCGGCCGCGAACGCGTCGCAGCCCTGGGAGACGGCGTCGATGACGCCCTTGACCTTGATGATCCTGGGCGCGGTCCCGCCGTCCTTCAGGGCGGCCCGGAACTGCTCCCAGGTGGTGACGGTGTAGACGTGCTGCGCGTCGGCCGCCGCTCCGCCGGTGGTGCCGGTGCCGTGGGAGCCCCATCCGTCGCCGGCTCCGAGGGTCTGGCGCGCGATGTCCCGGGGCTGGGCCTGGGCGCCGGTGCCGCTCAGGGACAGCACGAGCGCGGTGCAGCCGATGAGCAGCGCGGCTCTAGCCATGACATGATCATGACACTTCTGTGCGTTCATGGTACGGCTCTCTTCCTTCTTCGTCGGGGGGTTACGCGGCGGGTTCCGGCCAGGTGACCCAGGACTCGGGAATCCGCTCGTCCAGCCGCCGCACGTCACGCGGCCCGAACACCCGGGTGCGCAGCAGCTCCCGCGCCACGAGCCGGGCCACCTCGATGGCCCCGGGCGGGTTGAAGTGCGTGTTGTCCTGCTCGGTCGCCGTCCAGTTGAAGTACTTCTTGGTCTCCTCGACCCCGAGCCGCTGCCACAGGGCGAGCGACAGCGCCTGGATGTCGAGCAGCGCGACCCGCTCCTCGGCGGCGAGGGCCCGCATGGCCGCCGGGTACTCCCCGTGGGTCGGCAGAGCCTTCCCGGCGGCGTCGAACCGCCGCCGCTCCACGGAGGTGGCGAGCACCGGCCGCGCCCCACGCGCCCGGGCTCCGTCCAGGTACATCCGCAGATACTCCTGATACGCCGACCAGGGCTCGGTGTACCGGGTGGGGTCTTCCCGCTTCTCGTCGTTGTGACCGAACTGCACGAGGAGGAAGTCCCCGGGCCGGATGGCGGACAGGATCCCCTTCAGCCGCCCCTCGTCGACAAAGCTCTTCGAACTCCGCCCGTTCACGGCGTGATTGGAGACAGCGAGCCGGGAGCTCTGCAGGAAGAACGGAATCGCCATTCCCCACCCGGTCTCGGGCGCGGCGTCCTGGTACTTCTGGGCGGCGGTGGAATCACCGGCGATGTAGAGGGTTGGCGTACGACGGCCGGCGGCGAGAGCGGTCCCGGCCAGGGAGAACGCCAACGGCACAGCGGCCGCGGCAACAGCGACCTGTCTACGACTCAGAGACACGCGGAGTCCCTTTCAACGGGGGTGTGTGTAACTCACTTAGGGGCGCGGGGAACTGCGCGAACAACCACGGGACGGCCCGCACCCTGCAACCACAGGCCGCCCCACGGCGAAATCCAGCACTACCCGTTCTGCTGGTTCCATTCCTCCTGCGCGGAATTCAGCTGCTCAGCCATCGTGTCCAGGAATTCCTTCGCACTCATCTTCCCGAGCAGCACCTTCTGGAAATTCGGCTCGTTGTCCGCCTTGGAAATCGTGTTCCAGTCCGGCAGGTAGTACGGCAGCTGCACGATCGTCGTCGACCCGTCCGACAACGCGTCGGCGGCCAGCTTCGTGGGCTCGGCCTTCGAGATCCACGCGTCCTTCGCCGCGTCCGTGTTGGACGGCACCTGCCCCGCCGCCTCGTTGAACTTCGAGTTCTCCGCCCTGGACGTGGCGAACTCGATGAACTTCCAGGCGGCGTCCTTGTTCTTGCCGCTCTTGAACAGCCCCAGCCCGTCCACCGGGTTGGACACCTGCACCCGCTTCCCGGAGGCCCCGACCGGCTGCGGAATGCCCCGGAACTTCTCGGGCCCGAGCGCCTTCACGTGGTCCTGGTACGACCCGAGGTTGTGGTTCAGCATCCCGATCGTGCCGGAATCCCACTGCGCGACCATCTTCGTGAAGTCGTTGTTGAGGTCGGCGGCCGGGGTGACCTTCTTGTACAGCGCCGCGTACTTCTCCAGCGCCGCCACGTTCTTGGGGTCGTTGACCGTGGTCTTCTCACCACTGGAGTCCCAGAACGACGTGATGCCGGACTGCCCGTACATGGCGTCCAGCGCCTGGGCGATGGAACCCGCACCACCGCGAATGGTGTAGCCGAACTCGTTCTTGCCGGCGTTCGTCAGCTTCTTCGCGGCCTCGTAGAACCGGTCCCACGTCGTGGGCTCCTGGAGCCCCGCCTTCTTGAACAGGTCGGTGCGGTAGTACAGCACACCGTTGTTCGCGGAGGTCGGGATCGAGTACAGCTTGTCGTCCCCGCCGCCGGCGGCCTTCAGCGACTCGACCATGTCCTTGTTGAGCTTGCCGTTCAGCGACGACTTGCCGAGTCGCTCGTCGAGCGGCTCCAGCGCGCCCTGCGCGGCGAACCCCGCGAGCATCGCCGCGCCCACCCCGCCGACGTCCGGCAGGCCTCCGCCCTGGAGGGCGGTGTCGACCTTCGACTGGTACTCGGTCGAGGCGATCCCGACGTAGTCGACCTTGATGTCCGGGTTGGCCTTCTCGAAGTCGGCGATGACCTCCTTCCAGATCTCCGTGCGGACGCCGCCGTTGTTGTCCCAGAAGACGATTTTGCCCTTGCCGCTGCCGTCGGCGCCCTTGTCGCCGCCCGCTCCGCTGCCGTCGTCGCCGCAGGCGGTCGCGGTCAGCGCGAGCACGGCCCCGAGGGCGACGGCGGCCGAGGTCCGGCGCCCGCCTCTGCTGCTGGTGCGATTGCTGATCTTCATTGGTCGGCTCTCTTCTTCTGGATCCTGCGGAACTTGAGGGTGTGGAGGGTCAGTGGCGGGTGTGCGGCGCCCAGCCGTCGGTGCCCGCCAGGTAGGCGGTGACGGTGTGGGAGCGCGCGTCCCGGTCGCTCATCTGCGGACGGTCGGCGGTGACCGTCGCGCCCGGGCCGTAATTGCGGTGTTCGGTGAACCGTGCGTCCTTCCACGAGAACCCGCTCATGTCGGTCCACGGCGAGGACTTGACCGCGGCGGGCAGCCGGGTGTCCCGGATCAGCACCTGGGCGACCGCGTCCGGCTCGCCGCCCGGGTGCCAGGGCCGCCCCAGGTGGTAGGTCCCGGCGGGGGCGTCGCTGACGATCTTCGACTTGGTGATCAGGAACCCGTACGGGTTGCCCTTCCACGTCGAAGCCGCCGTGATGTAGCCGTTGTTCGAGTCCGACCCGCGGCTCAGCGCCCGGATCACCGACCGTTCGATCACGGTCGTGGCCCGTCCGTAGACGAAGTCGACGTCGCCCTCGATGTAGGAGTCGCGGACGTAGACCCGGCTGACGGTGGTCAGCTTGGGGCTGTCGGTCATCAGGGTGTCCTGGTTGCCCAGGAAGGCGGTGTCCTCGAAGACGATCCGGTCGCCGGTCGTCTTCATCGCCAGGGCCTGCTCGCCCTTCAGCTCGTGCGCGGCCTCGTCGAAGTCGTTGCTGAAGGTGAGGTTGCGTGCGGTGACGTCGTTCGCGGCGATCCGGACGGTGGCGCTGCCCGTCGACCCCCCGTACTCGGCCGGCGTGTCGAAGACGATGACGGTGTCGGAGCGGTCCCGTCCGGTGCCGCGCAGCTCGATGTTCGGCTTGCTCGCGGGGATGAACACCTCCTCGCGGTAGGTGCCCGGCGCTACGGCGATGGCCAGCGGGGTGTCGTTGCCCTCGGGGACGGCGTCCACGGCGGCCTGCACGGTCGGATGGTCGCCCGGGACGTGCAGCGTGACCGGCCCGCCGATCCGCTTCTGCGGCCCGGAGAACCGCTTCACCAGCGCGGGCACCGCGGCGGCCGGGTCGAGCCGGTAGGTGTAGAACTCCCGCGGGTCGAACGCCGTGCCCCACGCGTCGTGCCGGCCCGTCGTGTTCCGCAGGACCGACCCGCGCTGCACCAGCTCCGCCGTCGCGTCGGCCTGGTAGGGGTGCTGGACGCCGTCGTAGAAGCTGTTCTCGATGACCATCTTCGTCCTGCCGCGCGACCAGTTGCCGTACGTCCAGACCGGGTCGCCGTCGGACAGCTGCCCGGACAGGTAGTTGTTGTAGAGGTGCGCGTAGGCGCAGTTGTCGGCGGACGGGTTGCGCTGTTTGGTGCCGCGGAACCAGTTGTGGTCGACGGTGATCTGCGTCGTGACGTTCGGGGTCCAGCCGATGCCGAAAGTCTTGTTGTTGTCGGTGAACCGGTTGTAGGAGACGGTGACGTACTCGCTGTCCTTGCGGATGTCGAGCTGCCCGTCGCAGATCCGCGAGAACCGTATGTGGTCGATCCACACGTGGTGGGCGGTGTCCAGGCGGATGCCGTCGTAGTCGGATTCCTTGCAGTCCCAGTCGCCCTCGATGGCCGTGTCGCGGATCGTCAGGTTGCGGATGACGACGTTGTGCGTGCCGGGGTCGAGGGTGAAGCCGCCGTGCACGATCTCGGCGGTGTCGCTCACGCCGATGATGGTCTTGTCCGAGGCGACGGGTATCTCCCTGCCGAAGGGCTCCATTTCCAGGGTGCCCTTGACGCGGATGACGTACGGCTCCTCGGCCGCCGCGTACTTCGCCAGGGCGGCCTGGTCGGTGACGGTGACGACCTTGCCGCCCACCCCGCCGGTGGTGCCTCCGGCGAGGGAGGCGAAGCCGTGCGGCCGGTCGGTCCAGCGGTCCGCGGCGGGCCCGGGGTGCGCCGGGGGCGCCGGGGGCGCCGCGTGGGCGTCCCCGATCGCCCCGAGGCTCAGCGCGGCGACGAGGCCGAGCACGGCGGCCAGGACCGTGCCGGGCCGCCCCGGTCTTGACAAGCGCTTGCTACGGAGGTGCGTCATTGCGGCTCCCAACAGGCTTACGACAGGGGTGTGTTACGTGGCGCTGATCCGGAACCGGGTGAAGGCCGCCGCTCCGGCGTGCCCCTGGCCGGCGGGCGCGAGGGCGAAGAGGCCGAGCAGGGCGCCGACCCAGCGCCACGGGGTCGCGGTGAAGACGGGACCGGATGGCCGGAAGCCGTCGCCGACGTCGGCGGAGAAGCGGCAGCGGGCGCCCGCGCCGATCTCGATCCGCAGCCGGGCCCGGCCCTCCGGGGCGAGCCGGGGGTGGGCGGCGTCGCGTTCGCCCTCCGCCACGGCCTCGGCGAACCGGTGCACGAGGTGGACCGTGCCGTCCGTACCGCGCTGGAGTCCGATCCAGCCGAACGCGTCCCCGAGGACCGCGAGTCCGGCCCGGGCCCCGGGCTCGTCGCTGTCCAGACGCAGCTCCACTTCGGCGGTGCAGGGCGCGCCGGGCAGTCGCTGGGTCAGCACGTGGGGCAGTTTCCGCAGGTCGTGGGCGTCCGTCGAGCGGACGCAGGTGAGCCGCAACCCGTCGCCGGAGTGCTGGGTGGCCCAGCCGTCCTGCGGGTTGGCCGTCCACTGCCACTGGCGGCCGTACCGCCCGCCGGGGAAGTCGTCGTCGGTGGCGGGCGCGGCGGGCGGCTGCGGCGGCAGGGCGGGGCGGCGGTGTTCGGCGACGGGGGCGCCGTCGTCCCCGAGCACCGGCCAGTTGTCCGGGCCCCAGCTCATGGGCTGGAGGTGGACGACCCGGCCGTGGGCGCCGCGCTGCTGGAAGTGCAGGAACCAGTCCTCGCCGGAGGGGGTGCGCACCCAGCCGCCCTGGTGGGGGCCGTTGACGTCGGTGTCCTTCTGCTCCAGGACGATCCTCTCCTCGTACGGCCCGAAGAAGCCGCGCGAGCGGAAGACGCCCTGCCAGCCGGTCTCCACACCGCCGGCGGGGGCGAAGATCCAGAACCAGCCGTCGTGCCGGTAGAGCTTGGGGCCTTCGAGGGTGAACCAGCCGGGTATGCGGTCACCGTCGACGATCACCTTGCCCTCGTCGAGGAGTCCGGTGCCGTCGGGGCGCATCCGGTGGCCGGTGAGGCGGTTCTTGACGCCGGAGCGGGACTTGGCCCAGGCGTGGACCAGGTAGGCCTCGCCGGTCTCGTCGTCCCACAGGGGGCAGGGGTCGATCAGCCCCTTGCCCGCCTTCAGCAGGTGCGGCCGGGTCCAGGGGCCCCTGATCTGCGGGGCGTTGATGTGGAAGACGCCCTGGTCTGGGTCGCCCCAGAAGATCCAGAAGCGTTCGTCGTGATACCGGAGGGACGGGGCCCAGACGCCGCAGTCGTGCCGGGGCGTGGCGAACTCCTCGGCCGGTTCCAGGTGGTCGAGGGCGTGGCCGACCAGGGTCCAGTTGACGAGGTCCCGGGAGTGCAGCAGCGGCAGGCCTGGGGCGCGGCCGAAGCTGGAGGCGGTCAGGTAGAAGTCGTCACCGACACGGACGACGTCCGGATCGGACCAGTCGGCGTTCAGGATCGGGTTGCGGTAGGTCCCGGAGGTCACGGGCTCACCGCCTTGCGGACGAGGGCCGCCGCGGCGTCCCGGTCGAGACGGCCGTCGGCGACGACGGTGACCACCCGGCGCACCACGGTCCCGCCCGGCGGGACCGGCACCCTCTCGTCGTACGCCAGGGAGGAGCCGACGCCCGGGTACTCCTCGGTGCGTACGAACCACGGGTCGTGTCGGGTCTGTTCGGTGGCGCCGGCGAAGACCAGCGTCCAGGTGCCGCCCCGCAGAGCGAGCCAGTCGGCGGGGCGGCCGTGGACGTTCTCCTCCCCGTCGGATCCGGCCGTGAAGACCTCCGGTGCCGAGGACTCCTTGCGGGCCCGCCAGAAGAAGCCGCCGTAGGCAGCGCCCGGGCGTCCGTTGGTCGCCGGGCTGCCGATGGACAGCGGGTTCCCGGTGACGTTGGTGAGGGAGAAGGTGAGGTCCAGCGCCCAGGCCTGGTCGGTGAGTTCGGTGGCCGCGACCGTGCGGCGCTCGCGCAGCAGCTCGCCGCCCGCGGCGACCCAGCGCAGCTCCTCCACGAAGCCGTCCGGGTCGCGCAGCTGGAACGCGATGTGCCGCTGGGAGCCGTGGTTGTCGAGCTCGGCCGGGCCCTGGTCGCGGACGTAGGTGCGTCCGCCCCAGAAGTTGAACCCCTCGACGTCGGGAACGGCGACACCGACGCCGAGGTGGTGTGCGTGGTCGGCCGGGGTCAGTTCGGTCACGGCCGTGCCGGACAGGGTGGTGACGGGGTGCAGATAGGGGCGCGGGGAGAGCCGGGCCGGCAGTTCGGGCCGGGTGACGTACCGGCCGACCGGCCGGCCCGCGACGCGCAGGATCGCTGTGCCGTTGCTGGTCATCGGGTGCTCACCTCGTTCGACAGGTGCGCCCAGGGGGCGCCGAGTTCGGAGTAGAGGGAGAGGGTGTCGGCGGCGGCCGCGACGAGCCCGTCGATGCCGGGCACCACCCGGCGGTTCTCTTCGGGGACGCGGTGCCAGGCGGAGTCCGGCAGCGGCGCCGGGTCGGGTGCGGTGCGGATGGCCTCGACGACCTTCATGAAGGCGCCGGTCTCGTCCGGCGGGACGAGCAGGTCCGCGCCGGTGGTGAGGTGGTCGACGAGGTTCTCCAGCAGGTCCGTGCGGCCGTGCTCGGACTCCTGCGGGCCGTGTCCCGCGCGCTGGAGCAGCACGCGGTCCTGCTTGTACCAGAAGGTGATCCGGCCGCTGCTGCCGTGCACGAGCACGTACGGTTCGTCCGCCTCCTCGGCGCACAGGGTCGCGGCGACCGTGACCGGGTGGCCCTGCGCGGTGGTGATCCGGACGCAGGAGGTGTCGTCGGACTCGATGGCGTTGGCGCGCAGCAGTTCGGTCTCGATGCCGGTGACGTCCTCGGCGCGGGTGCTGCCGCCCAGGGCGAGGGCGGTGGCGACGGCGTGGGCGAGGGGGTTGGTCAGCGCCCCGTCGATCACGTCGACGCCGTTCAGCCGCCGCTTGCCCGCCCAGGGCGCCCGGCGGAAGTAGTCCTCGTCGCGTACCCAGGCACCGGCCCCACCGAGGCCGACCAGCTGTCCGATCGCGCCCTCGGTGACCATCTCGCGGATGGCGGGCAGGGCGTGCGAGCCCAGCGACTGGAAGCCGATCTGGCAGACGACCCCGGCCGCGGCGACCCCGTCGGCCATCCGGCGGAACTCGGCGTAGGAGGGGGCGGGCGGCTTCTCCAGGAGGAGGTGCACGCCTCGTTGGGCCGCCGTGAGGGCGAGGTCGGTGTGGGTCGGGATCGGGGTGCAGATCACGGCGATCCGCGCGCCGGTGGAGTCCAGCAGGGCGCCGAAGTCGGCGGACTGCTCGGGCGTACCGAGGTCGCCGAGCTCCTCCTCGGTCAGTGGCGTCAGCTCGCAGACCCCGACGAGCCGCACGAGGCCCTGCTTCTGGAGCCGGCGGATGTTCTCGACGTGCCAGCGGCCGTGGCCCCGGGCACCGGCGAGAACGACAGGCAGAGGTGTGTTCATGGCATCGATCATGCGGCCGGTCACCGGATCCTCCCCGCACCCGCGCCGCGGGCCACCGCCCGGTCGGCTGCCGCGGCGCTGTCGATCCGCCCGTGCAGGGTGGGCGTCCAGCCGACGTGGGCCGTCAGGTCGCGCTCGCTGCCCGAGTTGTAGGCGTTGTAGACCGCGAGCAGGTCGACCGGGAAGCCGTTGAAGAGCGTGCCGCTCTGGTGCAGGGCGCTGCCGTTCCAGCTCTTGACCAGGTCGGCGACCTCCACCTGGCCGGGCGCGTGGAAGGCGTTGTTCTCGGCGTACATCCTCGACTCGGTGGAGACGCCGAGGGAGTAGCGGTGGTGGTCGCCGGTGATGTCGTAGCGGTTGTTGTAGACGTGGACCTGGCCGAAGCGGACGCGCGGGGCGCGCTGGACGACGGACTCGAACGCGTTGTGGTGCAGGGTGACGCGGAGTTTGCCGCGGTCGCCGGTGGCGGTGTCGCCGTTGCCGATGAGCATCGCCTTGTCGTGGCCGGCGAAGCGGCTCCAGGAGACGGTGACGAGGTCCGAGCCGCCTGTGATGTCCAGCAGGCCGTCGTGGCGCAGGTGGTTGCGGGCGAAGTAGGTCGGTTCCTTCGCGTCGGGGTGGCCCTTGTCGCTCAGGGTCACGTGGTCCACCCACACATGGGTGGCTCCGGTCAGCCAGATGTTGTCGTACGCCGTCTTCCAGTCGCCGAGGCCGCCCGTGTTGGGCTGCCAGACGGGGAAGCAGTCGTAGGCGTCGCGCACGTCGAGGTTGCGGATGATCACGTTGTCCGCGTTCCGCACCTGGAGGCTCGCGCCCTTCAGGACGGCGGAGTCGCCGAGGCCGACGATCGTGGTGTCGGAGCCGACGGGCAGCACGATCCGCTCGGCCTGCCGTGCGGCCGAGGCCTGGCGGGCCTCCTCCTGGGGGCCGCTGGGCTTGGCGGAGCCCCAGGTGCGGGGGTCGTAGGCGGCGAGGTACTTCTTCAGGCCGTAGCCGCCGGTGGTGTAGTCGGCGCAGTCCAGACGGTCGCCGTCGTCGTCGGTGTTGGCGTCGATCGTCCCGGCGACCTTGATGATCTTCGGGATGTCGCTGCCGCCGTCGAGGGCGCGGACGAGTCCGGCCCGGTCGGTGACTGTGAAGACGTGGGCGTCGTCTGCGGCGGCACCTCCGGTGGTGCCGGAGCCGTACGCGGCCCAGCCGTCGTTCGCCGGGAGGGTGTCGCGGCCGATGTCCCGGGCCTCGGCGTGCGCGGGCACGCAGAGCACCCCCAGCAGCCCGGCCGCGACGGCCAGGTGTCTGCCCCTCATCCCTTCACCGCCCCCGCGCTGAACCCGGTGATCAGCCACTTCTGGATGAAGGCGAACACGATCACCACCGGCACGGCGGCGATGATGCCGCCCGCGGCGAGCGCGCCCAGGTCGACGCTGTCGGCGCTCATCAGGGAGTTGAGGCCGACGGGGATCGTCTGCTTGTCCTGGTTGTTCAGGAACATCAGGGCGAACAGGAAGTGGTTCCAGGAGTGGACGAAGGCGAAGGAGCCGACGGCGATCAGACCGGGCCGCAGCAACGGCAGCACCACGATCCGGAAGGCCGTCATCCGGTTGCAGCCGTCGACCCAGGCCGCCTCCTCCAGGGAGTACGGCACGTTCTTGATGAAGTTGCTGATGAGGATCATCGACAGCGGCAGCTGGAAGACCGTCTCGGCGAGGATGACGCTGCCGAGCGAGTTGATCATCTGGAGCTCGGCGAAGATCTCGAACAGCGGGACCAGCAGCAGCGCGCCCGGCACGAACTGGGAGCACAGCAGGGCCAGCATGAACGCCCGCTTGACCTTGAAGTCGAACCGGGCGAGGGCGTAGCCGCCGGCCAGCGCGACGAGCGTCGTCATGAGCAGGGTGGCGACGCCGACGAGCACGCTGTTGGTGAAGTAGGTGCCGAAGTCGCGGTCCGTCCACACCTTCTCGAAGTGGTCGAAGGTCATCGGCCAGGGCACGAGCGACGTCGAGCCGGCCGGGCGCAGCGAGAACAGCAGGATCCAGTAGAAGGGGATGAGGGTGAAGATCAGGTAGATGCCCAGGGGCAGGTAGATCTGCCAGCGGGGTGCCTCGTCCCAGGCGCGCCTGCCCCTGGCGGGGCGCGGGGGTTCGGGGGTGGCGGGCGCGGGGGTGGGCACCGTCTTGGTGGCTTCCTTGACGCTCACTTGCTCTCGCCTCCGAACTTGCTCAGGCGCAGGTAGACCATCGAGCAGAAGAGCAGGATCACGAACGCCACCGTGGTCAGGGCCGACGCGTAGCCGAAGTTGTGGGCGTCGACGGATGTGTTGGCGATGTACAGCGGCAGCGTGGTCGTCTCGCCCGCGGGTCCGCCGCCGGTCAGGGTGTACAGCAGGTCGACGTTGTTGAACTCCCACACCGCGCGCAGCAGCGTGGACAGGATGATGGCGTCCTTCAGGTGCGGAAGCGTGATGTGCCAGAACTGCTTGATGCGGCTCGCGCCGTCGACCTCGGCGGCCTCGTAGAGGTCCTTCGAGACGGACTGGAGGTCGGCCAGGATGAGGATCGCGAAGAAGGGCACGCCGCGCCACAGGTCGGCCACGACCGCCGCCGGGAACACGGTCGAGGTGTCCGACAGCCAGCTGGTGCCGTAGGAGCCGATGCCCATGTCGGCGAGGTAACGGGTGATGCCCGTCTGGGAGTTGTAGAGCAGCACCCAGATCGCGGAGGTCAGCACGCCGGAGACGGCCCACGGGGAGAAGACCAGGGCGCGTCCCAGGCCCCGGCCCACGAAGGTCTGGTTGACGATCAGGGCCAGGGCGAGGCCGAACAGCAGCTGGAGGCCGACCTCGACGACGACCCACTTGGCGCTGAAGACCAGGGTGTCCCAGAAGACGGGGTCCTCGGTGAAGGCGTGGACGAAGTTGTCGAAGCCCGCGTAGCCGTTCCGCCACGGCTTGGTGGGGTTGTAGTTCTGCAGGCTGTAGTAGAAGACGCTGATGACCGGGTAGGCGATGAACCCCAGCATGAGCAGGGCGGCCGGCGCGATCAGCAGGTACGGGAGCCTGCGCGGGGTGGCGGAGGCACGGCGCCGCCGGGGTGGCGCGGGCGGTTTCGCCACGGCTGCGGCTTGGGCCATGACAGGGTCTCCGATCTCGGTACGGCTTGCTTTTGTGGAACAGGAAGCGCTTTCTCGATGTGCCGGTGTCCGCCTGGATCTCGCGGTGCGGAGTGCCTCTTGCGGTTTCGTGGCGGCGGCGGGCGCGTTGTGGTTGCTCGCGCAGTTCCCCGCGCCCCCGGGGTGGGCCGAATCAGCCCGCGTACGGGTCCTGCACCTTGCCCGGGCGGGCCAGGAACTCGAAGTCGCAGCCGGTGTCGGCCTGCGTGATCTGCTCGTTGTAGAGCGCGCCGTAGCCGCGCTCGTACCGCGTGGGCGGTGGAGCCCAGTCCGCCCTGCGCCGCTCCAGCTCCTCGTCGTCCACATGGAGGTGGAGGGTGCGCGCCTCGACGTCCAGAGTGATCGAGTCGCCGGTGCGGACCAGGGCGAGCGGGCCGCCCACATACGACTCGGGGGCCACGTGGAGCACGCAGGTGCCGTAACTCGTGCCGCTCATCCGGGCGTCGGAGATGCGGACCATGTCCCGCACGCCCTGCTTGAGCAGGTGGTCGGGGATGGGGAGCATGCCGTACTCGGGCATGCCGGGGCCGCCCTTGGGTCCGGAGTTGCGCAGCACCAGGACGCTGTCGGCGGTGATGCCCGACTCCGGGTCGTTGATGGTGCGCTGCATGGTCTTGTAGTCGTCGAAGACGACGGCGGAGCCGGTGTGCTTGAGCAGGTGCGGCTCGGCGGCGATGTGCTTGATGACCGCACCGTCCGGGCAGAGGTTGCCGCGCAGCACGGCGACCCCGCCCTCGGCGGCGACCGGGTTCTCGCGGGTGCGGATGACGTCGTCGTCGTGGACGACGGCGCCCTCGATCTGCTCTGCGAGGGTTCCGTTGACGGTGGGCCGGTCCAGGTGCAGCAGGTCGGTGATCCGCGAGAGGAAGGCGGGCAGACCGCCGGCGAAGTGGAAGTCCTCCATGAGGTAGGTCTGTCCGCCGGGCCGGACGTTGGCGAGCACCGGCACGGTGCGGGCGATGCGGTCGAAGTCGTCGAGGGTGAGTTCGACCTGGCAGCGCCCCGCCATCGCGATCAGGTGGATGACGGCGTTGGTGGAGCCGCCGAGCCCGAGCACCGTGGTGACGGCGTCCTCGAAGGCCTCGCGGGTGAGGATCCGGGACGGCTTGAGCGCGGTCCAGGCGAGCTCCACGGCACGGCGTCCCGAGGCCGCGGCCATGCGCTCGTGCCCGGAGTCGACGGCCGGGATCGAGGAGGCGCCCGGCAGCGTCATGCCGAGGGCTTCGGCCGCCGCGGTCATGGTCGACGCGGTGCCCATGGTCATGCAGTGACCGGGCGACCGGGCCAACCCGCCCTGCAGTTCCCGCAGTTCGCAGTCGGTCAGGTTGCCCGCGCGGTGCTCGTCCCAGTACTTCCACATGTCGGTGCCGGACCCGAGGGTCTCCCCGCGCCAGTGTCCGGGCAGCATCGGCCCCGCGGGCACGAACAGCGACGGCACGTCGGCGGAGGCCGCGCCCATGAGCAGCGCGGGCGTCGACTTGTCGCAGCCGCCGAGCAGCACGGCCGCGTCGATCGGGTACGACCGCAGCAGCTCCTCCGTCTCCATGGAGAGGAGGTTGCGGTAGAGCATCGGGGTCGGCTTCTGGTACGTCTCGGAGAGCGTGGCGACCGGGAACTCCAGCGGGAAGCCGCCGGCCTGCCACACCCCCCGCTTGACCGCCTCGGCCCGCTCGCGCAGATGGACGTGGCAGGGGTTGATGTCGGACCAGGTGTTCAGGACGGCGATCACCGGGCGGCCCCGGTACTCCTCCGCCTCGTAACCGAGCTGGCGCATGCGGGCGTTGTGCGACCAGGTGCGCAACTGCCCCTCGGCGCCGTACCACTGGTGGCTCCTGAGCTCCTCGGGACGCAGCCTGCCGGTCATATCGACCACCCCGCGGCGATCGCGGCGACCTCGGCCCGCTGCTCCTCCCGGAGCGTGCGGCTCGGCGGGCGGACCTCGCGGCGGCACAGCCCGAGGGAGGCCAGGGCCTCCTTGACGACGGTGACGTTGTCCGCGGAGCCGTTGGCCGCGCGCAGCTCCTCGAAGCGGCGGATCTGCTCCCAGACCTTCATGGCGGCCCGGTAGTCGCCGGAGCGCAGCGCCTCGATCATGTTCAGTGAGACGGCCGGGGCGACGTTGACCAGCCCCGAGGTGAAACCGGTGGCACCGGCGGAGAAGTAGGAAGGGGCGTACGGCTCGGCGAGCCCCGCCACCCACACGAACCGCTCGAGGCCCGCGTCCCGGGCGAACGCGGCGAACCTGGCCGCGTCGGGGACGGCGTACTTCACGCCGATGACGTTCGGGCAGGCGTCGGCGAGTTCGGCGAGCCGGGCCCCGGTGAGCTGCGCGTTGCGGATGTACGGCACGACGCCCAGCTCGGGCACGGCCTCGGCGATGGCGCGGTGGTAGTCGACCCAGCCGGCCTGCGAGACGTAGGGGTGGACGGGCTGGTGGACCATCACCATCTGCGCGCCGAGCTCCCGGGCGTGCCGGGCGGAGGCGACGGCGGTCGGGACGTCGTGTCCCACTCCGACCAGCACGACGGCCCGCTCGCCGGCCTCGTCGATCGTCAACTCCGTGACGAATCGCCGCTCTTCGGGGGTCAGGGCGTAGAACTCGCCGGTGTTGCCGTTCGGGGTGAGGGTCGTGATACCGCCGTCGAGCAGGCGGCGCAGCAGGGCCCGGTGGGTGTCCTGTGCGACGGAGCCGTCCTCGGCGAACGGGGTCACCGGGATCGCCACCACGTCGGCCAGGGCCGCCCGCTGGGTCTCGAACGCCACGCTGCTCATTCCTGACCTTCCTGTTCCAGTCCCGCCTCGGGGAAAGCGCGCTGCACGAAGGACGCGATGTGGGCGTGCAGGGCTCGCGCCGCGCCGTCGGCGTCGCCGTCGAGGGCGAGCCGCAGGATCTCCCGGTGCTCGCCGGCCTCCCGCTCCCAGGAGGGCGAGGCGGCCCAGGCGACCGCGGAGACCAGGGCGGCCTGGTCGCGGACCTCGTCGAGCATCCGCCCGAGCAGCGGGTTGCCGCACGGCAGATACAGGGCCCGGTGGAACTCCCGGTTGGCCAGGGAGCGCTCGGCGGTGTCGGTGGCGGCGTCGGCCCTGGTCAGCGCCTCGCGGGCGACGTCCAGGGAGGCCCCGCGCTGCACGGCCCGCCGCAGCGCCTCGGGCTCCAGCAGCAGCCGTACGTCGTAGACCTCGCGCGCCATGTCCGCGTCCACCAGGCGCACGGTGACGCCCTTGTACTGGCTCATCACGACCAGCCCGGTGCCGGCGAGGGTCTTGAGCGCCTCGCGCACCGGGGTCTTCGACACGCCGAACTGGGCGGCGAGCTCGGTCTCGACCAGCGCCTGCCCGGGCGTCAGCTGCCCGGTGAGGATGCGGTGTTTGATCCCCTCCAGCACGAACTGCGTGCGGGAGGGGATCGGCGTGGGCACAGAGGTCATGCGCGCCTCTCGGATCTCGCGTCTCGGTGGATCGCGTATCGGATCTCGCGTATCGCGTCTCATATATGACGTACGAAGTACGACGCGATGACGGTAGGAGGGCGCGTGGGGTTCGTCAATGCTTTCGACAGAGGAAGGTGCAATCGCTTTCTATGAAGTGCCGTCTGGGGTGGTGCGTTCTGACGGGACACGTCCTAGACGGCGCGCGTCCACCCCGGGTCCCGCCCGCTCAGTCCCACCGCACGGTCCAGCAGGGACGCGGCCGCGTCGACGGTGACGATCGGCCCGAAGATGGCATCGCGCTGGGGGTCGTCGGCGGAAGCGGCGAGGAACTCGTGGCAGGTCCGGAGCGCGGCCGGGTCGGGGTGGTACGGCTGTCCGGTGGCGCGGGCCAGGTCCCAGCCGTGGATCACCAGTTCGTCGACGGCGACGAGTCCCGCGATCTCGCCGGGCAGGTCGACGCCCCCGGCCCTGGTCATGCCGGTCCAGGCGGCCGGGTCGCGCCAGGCCTCGGCCAGTTCGGCGAGGACCTTGGGCAGTTCCTCGCGCCAGCCGGGCGCGAGGTCGGGGAGTGCGGAGTCCGGGCTGGTGTCGGTCGTGGCGCCGAGGTCCTTGCGGGCTGCGTCACGGAAGGCGGCGGACAGTCCCGCCAGGTGGCTGAGCAGGTGGCGCACCGCGTACTCGGGGCAGGGAGTCGTCCCGGCCAGCTGTTCGTCACCGACGCCGGCCACGAGCTGAGCCAGGGCCTCCGTCTGGGGTCCGAGGTCGAGGGTCGTACCGGTCGTGTCGGTCATGCGTGCTCCTCCGGAGTGTGGTCCTGAGGGGTGGACCGACGCCGACCGCGAAACTCATCGCCCGCTGGGGGGCGTTTCTGCACGCGGGGCCCGTTCTGCCTGTCTTGGCCCGTTGCTGCCCACCGGGATCCGTTTAACCCGCCGGAGTCCGTTTCTGCCCGTCGCGATCGCTTCTGCCCGCCGGAATCCGCTTCTGCCCGCCAGGGCCCGTTACTGCCCGTCGCGATCCGCTTCTGCCCGCCAGGATCCGTTTTTCTAGTGCACCTGCCCGATCCGCTCCTCCCGTCCTTAGCCGCACGATGACCAAGCATGACGACCAAGACGACCTGGTCCCTCGTGCGCGTCCTGCGTGACCGCGACGCCGGGCTCTACCTCTGCGGCGTGGTGGTCTCCGGCTTCGGCACCTCGGCCCTGTGGCTGGCGTCCGGCGTGTGGGTCAAGGACCTGACCGGCTCGGACGGCCTGGCCGCACTGTGCATGCTGGCCATGTGGCTGCCGACCCTGGCCGGTCCGCTGCTGGGCACCCTCGCCGACCGGGGCCGCCGCAAACCGCTGCTGATGGGCGTGAACCTGCTGCTTGCCGCCCTGCTGCTCACCCTCCTGAGCGTCGACGGCCCGGGCGACCTGTGGCTGCTGTACGCGGTGCTGTTCGTGTACGGCGCGGCGGGCGTCGTCCACGACGCGGCCGAGTCGGCGCTCGTGGCGACCGCGATCGAGCCGTCCCTGCTCGGTGACTTCAACGGCCTGCGCATGACCGCCACCGAGGGCATGAAACTCCTGGCCCCGCTGGCGGGTGCCGGCCTCTGCGCGGCGTACGGCGGTGCGAGCGTCGCCCTCCTGGACGCGGCGACGTTCGTGCTGGCCGCAGGGCTGTACGCGCTGCTGCGGGTACGGGAGGACAGGCCCGCGCCGCCCACCGGCAGCGGTCGGCAGCGGACCGCCGAGGGCGTCCGGCACCTGTGGACGCACCCGGTGCTGCGCCCACTGGTCCTGGCGGGCGGGGCCACGATGCTGTGTGCCGGCCTGAACGGGGCGATGGTGTACGCCGTGGTCGACGACCTCGGGCACTCCCCCGCGTACACCGGCGTGCTGTACGCCGTGCAGGGCGCCGGTTCGGTCGCGGCCGGTCTGCTCTGCGGCCCCGCCCTGCGCCGGCTGGGGGCGAGGCGCTTCGCGGCGTCCGGCATCGCCCTGCTGGCTCTCGCGGTGGCGCTCAGGGCGGTGCCGTCCGACCCGGTGGCGCTGGTGTGCAGCGCGGCGATCGGCATGGGGCTGCCCGCGGTGCTGATCGCCGCTCTGACGTCCGTGCAGCGCGAGACACCCGGTGCGCTGCTGGGCCGGGTCACGGCCACGGCCGACACCGCGGTGTACGCACCGAACGTGGTCGGGCTGGCCGCCGGAGCGGCCCTGGTGGAGCTGGTGAGCCACCGGCTGGTGCTGATGGCCCTGGGCGGGGCCCTGCTGGTGACGGCGGCCCTGCTGCGGTCGCCGGCCGTCGGCGTCGGGCCGCCCGCGGCAGGGGTCAGCCCGTCGTCTCGCTCTTGACCCACGTCCCCTTCCGCAGCGCCGGAACACTCAGCGCGAGAGCCAGTGCGGGGACGATCGCGTACCAGGCGAGGCCGTGACTAGGCCCGGCCCGGTCGACCAGCCATCCCAGGGCGAGGTACCCGCAGCCGATCAGCAGGGACTCCACGAAAGTGATGATGGACAGCAGACTCGCCCGGTAGCGGGACGGAACGGCCTCGTTGAAGACGTTGTCCACGACCACCGCGGTGATGTCCGGGGCTCCGACGGCGAGCAGGAACACAGCGACCGTGAGCCAGGTCAGGCCGAGGCCGGTGAACCCGAGCGCTGCGACCAGGACCAGCAAGGTCAGCGGCACGAGCAGGTGCACCCCCAGCCGCCGGTCCGCCCGGTCCGCCAGCAGCGGGGCGAAGCCGCCGATCAGGTAGCCGGCCGCCATCACCACACTGACCAGTGTGGTGGCGGTGCCCTGATGGCTGAGCGACTCCTGGGTGAAGATGAAGTACGGGGTCATGGTGGCGTGCATCAGGGCGGACACCACGACCAGCGAGGCCAGCCGGGGGGTGAGGTGCCGGAGTACGGCGGCCTTGCCGAGGGAGGCGCCCGCCCGTTCGGTCGAGGCGGCGGGGCCGGAGGAGGCCCCTCCCGCCTCCTCGTCCGCCGCCTCCGCGGATGCGTCGAGTGCCGCGGCGTCCTGTCCGCGGATCTCGGGGACCCGGGTCAGCAGCACCGCCGCCGCGAGCAGCAGTGCGCACGCCGATGCCAGATAGACGAGCTCCCAGGAGATCTGCTGCAGGCTGCCTCCCAGTGCGATGGCCAGCGCCATGGTGGTGGCGCCGAACGTCGCGTACCGGGACTTGACTTTCACGTAGTGCGTCTCGGCCCCGCGGCGCCTGAGGAGGTCGTAGAGCAGGGCGGTCTCCGCGCCGGAGACACAGGCCATGCCGATGCCCTGGAGCGCGAAGAGCACGACGAACGCGGCATACCCCGAGAGCGTCACCTGACCGATGAGACAAGCGCCGATCAGCGCCTGCCCGATGACGATGCTCGCCCTGCGGCCCACCCGGTCCGCGATGAACCCGGTCGGGACCTCGGCCAGTGCGCTGACGATGTACAGGAGGGTCTGCAACAGGGCGATCTGGGCGGCGGAGAAACCCTGATGGACCAGATAGAGGACGAACACCCCTCGCTGGAAGAGGGAGTTGGCGAGCACCGCGTACAGGTAGAAGGGGCGGGACACGCTCTTCGCCACACGCAGGGACGACGCGGCGTCGCCCGGCTCCCTGGTGCTGTCCCGCGCGAGCTCGCCCGAATCCGTCGTCAACGCACCGTCTCCAGTCCCGATGAGGCCCCCCGATCGGCGAGCAGCTTTTTCACCCGCAGATACGCGTCCCGGTCCGGGCCGTCCTCGCTGAACGCGCCCGCGACCAGGAACGGAACGATATCGGGAGACAACCCGTGGGACGAGCCGAGATCCTCGTACATGCGCACCGCGCCGGAGGCGAACAGCGCGGGTACCGCGTCGTGTCGCCACAGCCGGGGCAGGACGAGGGAGGCCTCGAACCCGGTGCACGCTCCCTGGTACGCCGTCTCCCCCGCGCTCTCAGCCGCCGTGAACACGCTGATGGGGCGGCGTTCAGGGCGGAAGGGGTGGTCGTACGGAGAGGTGCCGGCGAGTATGCCGTCGGCCATGATCCGGGCGATCAGGGGGCTGTTGTGGAATCCGTCCCGGTAGGTTCCCGTCGCGATGTGCAGCCCGTCCAAGGGTCCCGGGCCGAGCAGGGGGAAGGTGTCGAGGGTGACCGGGCGGTTGCCCACGCGCCACTCGTCGATCTGCGCGAAGGCGAAGTCGTTGTTCAACTGGTCGATGGCGCACTGCAGAAGGAAGTGGCTGAGGCCCGCCGAGGGGCGGGTGCGCGGGGTCGCGAAGACCACGTTGGTCGCACCGACGTAGTCACGTCCACCCGGGAACGGAACGGCGTGCAGCCCGCAGGAACCGGCCCGGTTGACGGTGCGCACGACATGGCCGAACTGTTCGGCGCCGAGCCTGTGGGTCACGGTGGCGATGCCGGTACCGGAGAACACGGGCTGTACGTCGTGCGGGCCCAGCACGGTGTCGAGGAGGGGGGTCGTGAACGCTCCGGCGGCCACCATGGTCGTACCCGCCGGGACGTGTGAACCGTCCGCGAGGGTCGCACCGGTCACCCGGTCACCCTCACGGGTGAGCGCTCCGACGGGCTGGTCGACGAACCGTACACCCCGCGCGACGAGGGCCGCCTTGAGCGCCTCGTACACCGCACCGCTGTCGACCGCGCCCTCCTCGGGGAGGAACAGGGCCCGCAGCGGCCGGGCGGTCGGGGTGGGGTCCAGGCCCGCGATTCCGCGCGGGCCGATGAGCTGGTGCGTCTCGCCGTACTTGGCGGCCGCGTCCAGCATCGCGTCGAAGTTCTCCGAGTCCAGGACCCCGGACACCGCGTTCTCGATGACGACGGTGCCGGAGACGGTGTGCGGCCGGTCGCGCCCCGACACCTCGCAGACCAGGTCGAGCCAGTCGGGCCAGAGGGCCATCGCGTCCCGGCACATCTCGAACTTGGCACGCGAGGCGTCGGAGGCGAGCGTGTACTTGGTGATCTCGGCGAAGCAGTTGAGCATCGCGCCGGCTGCCGCGGTGGCCGCGCCCTCCCGGTCGCGCGGGCCGATGACGGTGACCGAGAGGGAGGCGTCCCTGCGCGTCAGCTCGAGGGCGGTGGAGAGGGCGAGGACCCCGTTGCCCACGATGACTATGTCTGAGCGGGTCATGTGCTTGGTCGTCTCCTCGACTGGGTCGTGCGGTGAGTGGGCGATGGACGGCCGGAGCCGCGGGAGCGTCAGGACGCGGTGTCGGCGGGCTCGATGTCGGCGCCGGTCACGAGCAGCGTGGGTCCGCCGTCTCCCACGGGGACCTCCTGGCCGTACTTGACGCAGGCGGCCGGGCTCCCCATGGCGAAGTCGTCGCCGAGGCCGCGGATTCCGCTGAGAACGGCCGCCACCTTTCCGGTGACCACGGCGTCGGACACCGGCTCCGCGAGCGCGCCGCGCCGGATTCGGCGGACGTCCACCGCGCCGAACGCGAACGTGCCGTCCGCGTGCACCCGTCCGCCGCCCAGTCGGGCGACGTGGAAGCCGTGGCCGACGGACGCCGTCAGCGCGGCCGGGTCGTCCGGACCCGGCTCGACGTACACATTGCTCATCCTGGTCGACGGGGGGTGCCGGAACGACTGCCGGCGCTGTCGTCCGGCGGCGTCGAGGAAGGCCGTCACCGTGCCGTCCCGGACCAGCTGTTGCGGGCGGGCAGGGGTGCCCTCGTCGTCATGGGCGAAACCGCCCCAGCCGTCGGCAGGGTCGTCGGCCACGTGCAGCCCGGCCGGGCCGATCCGGTCACCCTCGCGCCAGGACACCCCGGCCAGGCGGCGGGCGGCGACGTCGCCCTCCAGCGGGTGACCGAGGAGTTCGTGGACGAGTACGCCGCTGGCCCCGGCGGCGATGACGAGCGTGACGTTCCGCTCGGCGACCGGCCGGCCCGTCGTCTTGGCGGCGGCGGCACGGCCCGCGTCCCGCCCGACCCGGACGATGTCCAGACCGGACTCCCAGACACCGAGGTCGCGGACTCCGGCCTTGCGGTATCCGACCACCGGGCCGCCCGCGCCGTCGATGACGGCACGGCAGGACACCAGGTGCCGTCGCTGCGCCGTCTCCAGGTGTGCGAGCCCGGGCCCGAGCCGGAGGAATGCTCGGTCGGCCCCGGAGTACGAGACGGACACCGACTCGGTGCCGGGTGCGGCGCGCACAGCCGCCGACCGGGCGGCACGCAGCAGCTCCGCCGACGGCGCGCCGGCTGCGCCGGAACTCTGCGACTCCAGATGGCGGGCGGCCCGCAGCACCGTGGCCGCCAGGTCGTCCGTGCCGAACCCCGTGGCTCCGGCTCGGTCAGCGGCGGCGCGCAGGCCGAGCCGGAACGCTTCGCCGGACAGGCTGTTGAGGCCGACGTACCCCTCGCCGTCACGATGCCGGACCCGCACAGCGAAGCCGGCCTGCTCGTAGGGCTCCCCGGTGACGGTCGCGCTGTCGGGGACGAAACACTCGGTGCCGCGCACCCGTTCGACGAAGAAGTCGACCCGGACCCCGGCCCTGTCCTCCGTCTCCCTCAGTCGCTCGCGCAGGGCCACCAGGTCCGGGTGGGCGCCGGTCGCACCAGCGCCGCCCGGGTCAGTGGTGTGCGACCGCGAGGGTGCCGGTGTGATCATCGCTGCCATGTGCTGCCACGCGCCATCCGTGCTCGGGGGCCCATTCGCGGACGAAGCCCGCCATCCGGTAGGGGGTTGCCGTTTCCACCATCACTGCCAGGGAGTCCGGATCCGCTGCACGCGCCGCTTCGGCGGAGGCCCGGCTCACGAACGCGAGGTCCTCCTGCCGTACGTCGGCGCCGGCCAGCTCCGCCAGGAAGACGATCTGCCGCTGGGTCGCGAGGTCGAAGGCCGCGCCGGCCGTGGCCCGGATCTCCGACAGCGCGTGGGCCGGTACGGCGCGCAGCAGGGCGGCGATGGCCTTCGTGGAGTTCGGGTTGATGCCGGGGTCGTGACGACGTAGCACCTCGGCGAGGTCGAGCTGCTCCTGGGCCGGTGTCTCCGAGGGGTGCCCGACCCGCCGGTAGCCGGCGCGGAGGTGGAAGGGGAAGAGCCGGCCGAGCGCCGACTGCGCGAAGAGAATGCGCTGTCGCGGTACGGCGCCGGGTTCCGCGCCCGGCCACATGCGCCCGTTAAGGGAGAGCCCGCGGAAGGCGGGGTGCACGATGACGCGCTCCTGGCACAGGACGGACTCGTTGATCCGGCGCAGCGTCGGCAGCGCCTCGAACTCGCGGGGGAAGGGCCGGCAGAACACCTTGACGGCGACGAGCAGTCCGCGGACGCGGACGGTGCGCACCTCGGTGACCAGGTTCTCCCAGTCGATCCACCGCTCGTCCTCGGCGCGGTAGTGGTAGCCGGCCAGCCGTTCGTAGTCGGCCCGGTCCCCCGCGCTCTCGGTGAACTCGTCCTCGATCCACTGCTCGACGCGCTCGCCGGGCCGGTGGGCGCCGGTGGTCTTGCGGACCGTGCCGTCGAAGTCGAGGCGGACGTGGTCGTCCGGGCAGAGGAAGTCGTGCAGATCCTCGTGGGCGGTGGCGACGACGGCGGCGATGTCCAGGGAGCGGCAGGCCCGCTGGAAGTTGTGGGCGATGACCTTGGCGGTGGTGCGGTCGAGGTTGGAGCAGAACTCGTCGACCGCGATGAGTCCCCGTCCGCCGTGGGCGAGGCGGGCCAGGGTGAGCCGGTGGTGCTGTCCGTCGGAGAGGTGTTCGGGACGGGACATCATCAGCCGGGGTTCGCCGAGGCCGAACCTGCCGAGCCAGGAGACCGTCTCCTCGACGTCGCTGTCGAAGAGGTCGACGACCCGGTCCGTGGGGCCGGTCGGCGGCAGGTCGGCGACGGTGCGCACGTCGGTGCGGCGGCACAGTTCGCGCAGCAGGCTGGACTTGCCGGTGCCGCTGAACCCGGTGATCAGGGTGATGCCGCGGGGCGTGACGGTGACCGGCTGGAGGGCGACCGTCTCCTCGGCGGTCTCCACTCCGAAGACCTCACGCAGCTGCCACGCCCGTTCTGACAGCGGGCCGTCCTCCCGCCGGTGCCGGACCTCCAGCGTCAGGGCCTGCGCGGCCGGGGAGCTGTTCAACGCCACGTTCTCTCCTCATACGTCGACGAGTTCCCCAGGTCCACGACGAACCGGGCGTTCAGGGAGCGCGTGGGGCGTTCCAGGATCACGCCGTTCAGCCACTCACCGGTCATCCAGGCCGCGGTCACGGTGTTGACGGGAGCGACCGAGGCGCTCATGACCGGATCGGTGATCGCGCTCCGGGCCACGGCGGCCACGGCTTCCATCTCCTGGGCGAAGGCACGGTGGGCGGCGGTGTCGTCCGGCCTCAGCAGCGGTCCCACGGCGGCCTCGTCGAGCCCCGCCGCCGCGAAGAGCACCGATCCGCCCCGGTCGCGGGCGAACGCGGCCAGGAGTGCGGCCAGGGTGCCGACCGGCCGGTCCGCACAGCAGAACAGGGTCCACTCGCCGGGGCCGGACGGGGCGAGGCCGGGGATCGTGTCCTCGTCGGCGAAGACCGCGGCGGTGGCGATCCGTGCCCGCGGGTGACGTTCCAGCAGGAAGTCCCGCAGGGCCTCCGTCTTGGGCCTGCCGAGGTCGGCCTGCCGGTAGGTGAACTGCCGGTTGAAGTTGGTCACTTCGACCACGTCGTGATCGACCAGCAGCAGCCTGCGCACTCCCATGGCGCACAGGTGGGTGGCGACGATCGCCCCGGTGCCGCCGCAGCCCACGACGACGGCCTGGTGCCGGCCGATGCGTTCCTGGGCCGCGTCGGGGTCGGTACCGGTGTGCGCGAGCCAGTGGCGCTGCTTGGTGTGCGCGTCGGTGGTGTCGGTGCGCGGCAGCGGCACGAGCAGGTCGCGGGCGGCGAACGCCGCCAGCAGTGCTTCCTGCCCGGGGGTGAGCACCGTGCCGGAGGCGGGCCAGCGCAGCCCTTCGGTGAGGTGTGCCGCCCACTCGCGCAGCGCCCGGTCCGCCCCTTCGACGCTGAAGCCCCGTTCACCGATCACCAGGAGCTCCCCGGTGTCTCCGGTGGCGAGGGTCGTGCCCGCGCGCAGCATGACACCGGCGGGGAAGCGCAGGCGCAGCGCCGGCTGCGTGGTGTCCTGCGGTGCGCGGGCCGCCGGTCGGGCGTCCCCGGGTCCGCCGGCCGCCGGCCCGCCGGTCACAGGCTGGTTCGTCATGACCACTCCCAGGGGGCCTTCGGCTGCCGGGCGAGGAAGATGCCCGGGACTTCGGCCAGGGGGACGCAAAGACTGTGGCGAGCGAGGATGCCGTCCAGTTCCGCAACGGTCGCGTCCAGGGAGGCGGGCGTCTGCGGGGCGCTGTCATAGGCCTGCAGCACCTTCAGGTAGGACTCGAGCACGTCATGGGTTCGCAGTGCTTCCAGGAAGACCAGACCCCGGTACACCCCGAGCGGGTCGGAGCGCAGGCCCCGGAAGAGATTGAGCCGCAGGTCGGCGGTGCGGGAACGGTTCTCGTAACGGTCGGGTACGAGGTCCGCCCGGATACCCGCGGCCGCGAGCATCTGTGCGGCGGCGCGGGCGAGTTCACGGTTGGGGTAGTACGTGTCGTAGGCGAGCCGGTAGCGGGCCCGGGCCGGGCCCCTCGGCGAGTGCACGGGGGCGGGGGCCGTGCTCCGCGCGGCGTCGCGGAAGGCCCGGTCGAAGTCCCGTACGGGCAGGAAACCGTGCTGTGGGAGCAGCGGGGCGGGCAGCAGGGCGCCGGTACCGGGGGCGGTGAGCGCGTCGCGGATGGTGTGGCGGTTCCGTTCCGCCTCCGGTCGCAGCAGTTCGCCCTCGAAGCACAGCGCCACGACGATGCCGGTCCGGCGCACCCGCAACGACGGGTGACCGGCGAACTCGGCGACCCGGTGCAGCGGGAATGCGGTGTCGGAGGTGACGTCGAGGCGCCCGGCCGCGAATCCCTCGAGGTTGCGTTCAGGACTCTTGACCCGGCGCAGCACCACACGGGAAGGGCCACCGGGGGTGTGCGGGGTCCGGTCGAGGACGATCGTGCGTGGCGCGGTGCTCACGATCCGGTACCGGCCGACTCCGTCGGTACGCGTCCGGTAGGGGGCGAGTGCCGGGAGGGAGGTCAGCAGGGGGAAGCCGTGGTCGGGTTCCCCGAGCCGCACGCGCAGACGGTCTCCCCGGCTGCTGACCTGCTCCACGTGGCGCAGCCAGTAGCCGGTGACGGTGGCCGAGGCGACCGCGCGGTCCAGGGCGCGCGCGTAGTCGTCGGCCGTGACCGGGCTCCCGTCGGCCCAGCGGGCGCCGGGGCGGAGGGCGAAGTCGTGCCGGCGGCCGTCGGCGGAGGTGTCGAACGACCTGGCTCCCGTCGGCTCGGGCCCGCAGGCCCCGGGGGCGACGAGCGGACGCGTGGTCAGGGCAGCGAGTTGCAGCCCGCTGTGGTCGCACCAGCCGGGCTGGCCCAGCGTGCCCGGCATGGAGTCGAACGCCGTGACGCAGGCGGCGGGTTCAGCGGGCACCGCTCGGCGCCTCCGTCGCACCGGTGTCCGTGGCGTCCCAGTCCAGCAGGGCCCGCTCGTACTCGCGCAGTTCGCTGGTCATGCCGCGCACCCAGTCCAGCTGCCGGGCGCGGAACTCCGGCCGCGCCAGTTCGTCGTGCCGCCCGGCGCCGCCGGCCCAGGTGCGGAGCCGGTCGTTGCGCGCCTGCCGGAGGATCGAGAGCGGCTCGGTGAGACGGGTCTCGAACTGTGCGAGGAACGACAGGAGTTTGCGCTCCTCGACGAAGTTGGCGGTGAGCATGAGGTTGCGTTCGGGGTTGCGGACCTCGTGGTACCAGTCGCCGGGGATGTAGAGCGTGTCACCGGCGCGCAGGGTCACCTCGTACAAGGGGTCGGCGGACTTGCGCAGCACCTCGTCGTGGGTGCGCTCGGACCACAGGCTGTCGTCGGCCCGCAGTGCCCTGCCCGCCTCGGGCGTCACCAGTCGCAGTTCCTTGCTGCCGGCGAGGACGGCCAGCCACGCACTGGTGGAGAAGGTGTCGCAGTGCAGTCCGGTCGAGCAGCCGGGCTCACCGAAGAAGATCCACATTCTTCCGAAGCGAACCTGTTCCGGCAGCCGGTCGATCCAGTCCTCGGAGAAAAGGGCGGGAATGCTGAAGTCGTCGAGCAGCTCGGGGCAGTCTCGAACGAAATTCCATTCGGCGAGATACCGCCGGTCCCGGGCGAGGGAGCCGTCCGCCGGGCTTTTCTCCCAATACTCCAGGAATTCGGCGAGCCTGCCGTCGGAAATCGTATATTCGTATTCAGAGCCCGCCGGGTACTCCCGCACCGGGACTTGGAGTCCCCCGTACTGGCCGCGGAAATGCTCCACGGTCCAGAGTTCTCGCGCCGGCCATTCGTCCTGGAGGCCGCGGACGACCACCGGACCGTCGAGGTCCTCCAGCGTGGTGACGGCCGAGCCGTCCAGCACACGCAGGGGTGTGGGCGAAATGGGTGCCATGCGCGACGCTCCTCGAACAGCCGAACCGAGTACCGGACAACCTCCGCGCACCCGCCGCGGGGAAGTGGAACTCCCCGCGGCGGATGGTCGGTGGTGAGATCAGCAGCGGCGGGCGAGACCCGCCACCATCGCCGGGCTGCTCAGGTCGGTGATGCGCAGCTCGATGCTCTCCCGAGCGCTCACCCGGTCCTGCTCCTGCACCGGCTTCGGGGTCAGTTCGGCATTCTTGGCGCTTTCGACCTTCCGCGTCTTCTCCATGGGTTCCCCATTTCTCGTGGCACGAATGTCACTGGACGCCGGGTCAGAACCAGACCCCGGTGTGAAGGAACTTAGACGACGACCGGATTCCATGTCTGTGACAGTGAATATCGTCGCGGCGGAATGGCCGATTCTCCCACCGGCCGTGTCCAAAAACGGACAGCACGGGAAGTGGCCCGATTAGAGTTGCCCTGAGAGGGGAAAGACAGTGAGAATGCCTTCCCATGGGGCATCTGGAAGTTTCACATATCGAGTACTACCTGCCGGACGGACGGGCCCTGCTCGGCGACGTGTCCTTTCGCGTCGCGGAGGGTTCGGCCATGGCACTGGTCGGCCCCAACGGAGCAGGAAAAACAACGCTGTTGCGTCTGATCGCCGGTGAACTCGCCCCGCACGGAGGCACGTTGACGGTCAGCGGTGGGCTCGGCGTCATGCCGCAGTTCGTCGGAAGCGTGCGGGACGAGACGACCGTGCGCGACCTTCTGGTCTCCGTGGCGCCGCCGCGGATCCGTGCGGCCGCGAAGTCGGTCGACGGGGCCGAGCACGCGATCATGACGAGGGACGACGAGGCGGCGCAGATGCGGTACGCGCAGGCGCTCTCCGACTGGGCCGAGGTCCAGGGCTACGAGGCGGAGACGGTGTGGGACATGTGCACCACCGCCGCGCTCGGCGTCCCGTACGAGAAGGCCCAGTGGCGGCAGGTACGCACCCTTTCGGGAGGGGAGCAGAAGCGGCTCGTGCTGGAAGCCCTCTTCCGCGGGCACGACGAGGTGCTGCTCCTCGACGAGCCGGACAACTACCTCGACGTGCCCGGCAAGCAGTGGCTCGAGGAGCAGATCCGGCAGACCCGCAAGACCGTGCTGTTCATCTCCCACGACCGCGAACTGCTCGCCCGCGCCGCGGAGAAGATCGTCAGCGTGGAGCCGGCCGCGGGCGGCGCCGACGTATGGGTGCACGGCAGCGGCTTCGCCACCTACCACGAGGCACGCCGGGAGCGGTTCGCCCGCTTCGAGGAGCTGCGCAGGCGCTGGTCCGAGAAACACGCCCAGCTGAAGAAGCTGGTGCTCACGCTTCAGCAGGCCGCGTCGGTGAGCCATGACATGGCCTCCCGGTACGCCGCCGCACAGACCCGGCTGCGCAAGTTCGAGGAGGCCGGGCCGCCGCCCGAACCGCCCAGGGAACAGGACATCCGCATGCGACTGCGCGGCGGACGCACCGGGGTGCGCGCGATCACCTGCACGGACCTCGAACTGAGCGGGCTGATGAAACCCTTCGGCCTGGAGGTCTTCTTCGGCGAGCGGGTCGCGGTCCTCGGTTCCAACGGCTCCGGGAAGTCGCACTTCCTGCGGCTGCTGGCGGGTGAGGAGGTGGCACACTCCGGACAGTGGAAACTGGGCGCGCGGGTCGTCCCGGGCCACTTCGCGCAGACCCACGCCCATCCCGAGCTGCTGGGACAGACTCTTCTGGACATCCTGTGGCGTGAGCACTCCCAGGACCGCGGCGGCGCCATGCCGGTGCTGCGCCGGTACGGGCTGGCCCAGCAGGCCGAGCAGCGCTTCGAGCGCCTGTCGGGAGGCCAGCAGGCACGCTTGCAGATCCTGCTTCTCGAACTCGCCGGGTCCACCGCGCTGCTTCTGGACGAGCCGACGGACAACCTCGATCTGGAAAGCGCCGAGGCACTCCAGACAGCACTGGAGGCTTACGAGGGTACGGTCCTGGCGGTCACGCACGACCGCTGGTTCGCCCGGTCCTTCGACCGTTACCTGGTGTTCGGCTCCGACGGCCGGGTGCGCGAGACCTCCGAGCCGGTGTGGGACGAGCGGCGTGTCGAGCGGGCACGCTGAGCGGACCGCCGCCGTCCCGGCCGTTGCCGAGCCCGGCGCCTCACCCCTCCAGGGTGCGCAGTGCCCGCGCCACGGCCGCCAGGTCGTCGTCGGACGCCAGCCCGGCGTGGTACAGCCGCAGTTCGGTGGCGCCCAGCCGGCGTGCCTCGGCGGCGTCGGCGGCGAGGGTGCCGGGGCTGCCGCCCATCCCCGAGACGACGGGGAAGTTGGCGGCGACGACCGCGCCCTCGCGGCCCTGGCGTGCGAAGGGCGTCAGCGTGCCGGTGCCGCCCCCGCACGGCACGACCACACCGTCCGCGACGGACAGGATGTGCGCCGGGTCGACCCCGGGGTTGGCGCCCACGTGGTACGACACGGGGTCCGCGTGCAGCAGCACCTGGAAGCCGTCGGGAGCGGCCGCCCGGACCGCCGCGACGGCCTGCTCCTGTAGGGTGCGGGCGGTTTCGTCGCGGTACGCGCGCGTGGTGGTGGCGAGCTTCTCGCCGAGGAGCTTCTCGATGTCCGCCCAGCCTCCCCCACCGGAGGGCGCCCCCTGCCAGACCGGCTCCAGTGCGGTCCGTACGGCGGCCGCCAGTTCGTCGGCGTCCAGGCCGTGCCGGCCGTAGCCCTCGCGGCAGGACGGGCAGAAGCACAGCGCCATCAGGTACTGCCCGGCCTCCCCGAGGCCGACGCCGCCGGTCTTGTCGTGGGCGTGCAGATGCTCCAGGCCGTACCAGCCGAGGGACTCGAGCTCGGTGCCGCTCGCCCCGGGCCGGACGGCCGCCTCGGCCGCCAGGTCGGTCAGGTACGCGCGCGTGGCGGGCTGCGCGATGCACGGCGCCCAGGGGTAGCGGTCGCCGTAGGCGTTGACGACCGAGGTGCCGGGGTGCTCGGCGCCGAGGCGGGAGTTGTGCGCGAGGACGACCCAGGTGTGCACCTGGAGCCCCGCTCCGGCGAGAGCGGTGGCGGCCTCACCGAAGGTGTCCCCGGGGCCCCAGGCGCCGGCCGCGTAGGGACGCAGCTCGCGCCCGGCCCAGCGGCCGTCCGCCGGGTACAGCACGGCGGCGTGTTCGGCGGTGACGATGCGGTGGCGCGGGTGGCGGGGCGTGAGGGCGCGCGTGGAGTGGTAGGCCGCGGCGAGCGTGACCTGTTCCACGCCGAGCGCGGCGATCCGGGCGGGTGCCTCCGGATCCCCGTTGACGTCCCAGGGGTAGACGAATGTCGACGCCTTCACTTGGTCTCCTCCAGCAGCGCGTAGCCGCGCTCGATCACTTCGGCGAGCTGCTTCACATGATCCTCGCTCGGCTCGTGCAGCGGTGGCCGCACCTCCCCCACGTCGAGACCGCGCAGCCGTACACCGGCCTTGACCAGCGCCACCGCGTAGCCGCGGCCCTGGGCGCGCAGTTCGACGAACGGGCGGTAGAAGCCGTCCAGGAGCTTGCCCACGGTGACTTCGTCGCCGGTCCTGAGGGCCTGGTGGAAGGCCAGGGCGATCTCCGGCGCGAAGCAGAACACCGCGGACGAGTAGAGCGTGACGCCGAGGGCGCGGTAGGCGAGCTGGGTCTGCTCGGCGGTCGGCAGGCCGTTGAAGTAGAGGAAGTCGCCCGGGGCCTCGGAGCGGACGGCGCTGACGACGCGCTGCATGAGGTCGAGGTCCCCGAGCCCGTCCTTGAGGCCGATGATCCCGTCCGTGCGGGCGAGTCGGACGACCGTCTCGGGGGTGAACACGGCGTTGTCGCGCTGGTACACGATGACCGGCAGGGCGGTGGCGGCGGCCACCTCGCGGTAGTGCCGCAGCAGCCCCTCCTGCCCGGCGACGACGAGGTACGGAGGCATGGCGAGCAGTCCGTCCGCCCCGGCGGCCTCGGCGAGACGGGCGTAGCGCACGGCGAGCGCGGTGCCGTACCCGGCGCCGGCGACGACCGGCACACGCCCGTCGGTGGCCTCGACGGCGGCCCGTACGCAGGCCTCGAACTCCTCGGGCGTCAGGGCGTGGAACTCGCCGGTGCCGCAGCAGGCGAACACGGCGGCGGCTCCGGCCTCCACCCCGCGCCGGACGTGGGTGCGGAAGGTGTCGAGGTCCACGGAGCCGTCGGGGCCGTAGGCGGTGACCGGGAAGAACAGCGGCCCGCTGGGGATGTCGAGTCGAGCGGCGAGAGGGGCTGGCGTCACAAGCTCTCCCGGTTCCATATTCATGATTGACGTCTATATTTCTGAACGAGTCCACGCTAAGGCGCCCCCTTGGCGCCGGTCAAGCGCGCGCACCCGCGACGCACCTGCGGATTCATCCCCTCCGGGGCATACTTGACGGGCTCCGCCCCGGATCCTTAGCGTGTCCACGCATATGAATGCCGTGCGCTCATGTGTACGGTCGGCGATCAAGGAGACCCGAGGATGCCCGCTCCCCGCACCGTCCTGCTCACCGGCGCCGCCGGCGGCCTCGGCACCCTGATGCGGGACCTGCTCCCGGCCTACGGCTACGACCTGCGCCTGCTGGACCTGCGCCCGGTCGAGGGCGAGCCCGACGCGATCACCGCCGACCTGGCCGACCGGGACGCCGTGCGCGAGGCGGTCCGGGGCGTCGACGCGATCCTCCACCTCGCGGGCATCTCCCTGGAAGCCCCCTTCGAGAAGATCCTCAAGGCGAACATCGAGGGCACCTACCACCTGTACGAGGCCGCCCGCGAGGAGGGCGTCGGCCGGATCGTCTTCGCCTCCTCCAACCACGCCGTCGGCTACACCCCGCGCCCCCGCGGCGACGTACCTCTCGATCCGGACGCGCTCATCCCGATCGACACCCCACGCCGCCCGGACACCTTCTACGGCCTGTCCAAGTGCTTCGGCGAGGACCTCGCACAGCTCTACTGGGACAAGCACGGACTGGAGACCGTCTCGGTACGGATCGGCTCCTGCTTCCCCGAGCCGACCAGCGTGCGCATGCTCTCGGTGTGGATGAGCCCCGCCGACGGCGCCCGCCTCTTCCACGCGGCCCTGACCGCCGAGCACGTCGGCCACACCGTCGTCCACGGCTCCTCCGCCAACACCCGGCTGTGGTGGGACCTCGGCACCGCCCGGGCGCTCGGCTACGAGCCGCAGGACGACTCCGAGCCGTACGCCGAGAAGCTCATCGCCGAGCAGGGCGAGCTGCAGGACGGCAACGAGGCACACGCCTACCTGGGCGGCCAGTTCGTGACGGACCCGCCGATCTGGCCGTACTGACGGGACGGGGCGGTCACCAGAGCGGGCGGGCAGAGAACGGGCCCGCCCGCTCGGGCATTCGGGCACGACCGGAGACGGCAGGGAAACGCCCTCAGGGGCGCGGGGAACTGCGCGACCAGCCACAACGCACCCGCGGACGCCCGCGGCATCCCCCCGCCACCGCACACACCCCCACGTCCGAACGGGCACACCCGGGCAGGATCCCGCCCGCAAGAGACCTGGCCACCTCGGAACACCCCCTGTAGAACTTCCCCCAAGGCCCGACCGAGGCCCGAACGGGCAGCGCGGCAGGAAGGCGGGTGACGGCCATGAACAGGACCGCGGAAGAACGGCAGCGCGAGATCGTGCTGGCCGCACGCCGGGACGGCGCCGTCGACGTCACCGCCCTCGCCACCGAACTGGGCGTGGCCAAGGAGACCGTACGGCGGGATCTGCGCGTCCTGGAGGACCACGGCCTGCTCCGCCGTACCCATGGCGGCGCCTACCCCGTGGAGAGCGCCGGCTTCGAGACGACGCTCGCCTTCCGCGCCACGAGCCGCGTCCCGGAGAAGCGCCGGGTCGCGGCCGCCGCGGCCGAACTGCTCGGCGACGCCGAGACCCTCTTCGTCGACGAGGGCTACACCCCGCAGCTCATCGCCGAGGCACTCCCCCGGAACCGGCCGCTGACCGTGGTCACCGCGTCCCTGCCGGTCGCCGGCGCCCTCGCCGAGGCCGAGCACGTCTCCGTACTGCTGCTCGGCGGCCGGGTGCGGCGCGGCACCCTCGCCACCGTCGACCACTGGACGACGAAGATGCTGTCCGGCTTCGTCCTCGACCTGGCGTTCATCGGCGCCAACGGCATCTCCCGCGAACACGGCCTCACCACCCCCGACCCGGCCGTCAGCGAGGTCAAGGCACAGGCGATCCGGGCCGCCCGGCGCGTGGTCTTCGCAGGCGTGCACACCAAGTTCGGAGCGGTCAGCTTCTGCCGGTTCGCCGAGGTCGGCGCGTTGGAGACGATCGTGACGAGCACCCTGCTCCCGGCCGCCGAGGCCCACCGCTACTCACTGCTCGGACCGCAGGTCCTCCGCGTCTGACCACCCCCTCCTCTCCCACCGGGCGCAGCCGCGCCCTGCCATGCCCCTTATCTCCCCATACATCCCAGGAGCGATCCATGCGAACCCAGAGCCGACGACGGCCACCGCGAGCCCCGCTCGCCCTGGCCGCCGCAGGGACGCTGCTCGCCCCGCTGCTGACCGGCTGCTGGGTCGGCGCGGGCGGGGCCGGATCCGGCGGTGACGCCATCAACGTGCTGATGGTCAACAACCCCCAGATGGTCGAGCTGCAGAAGCTGACCCGCGCCCACTTCACCGAGGAGACGGGCATCAAGGTCAACTTCACGGTCCTGCCCGAGAACGACGTCCGCGACAAGATCAGCCAGGACTTCGCCAACCAGGCCGGCCAGTACGACGTCGCCACGCTGTCCAACTACGAGATACCGATCTACGCCCGCAACGGCTGGCTGCACGAGATGAACGGCTACGTCGCCGAGGACCCTGCCTACGACGAGCAGGACGTGCTCAAGCCGATGCGCCAGTCCCTCACCGCGGACGACGGCAAGCTCTACGGCCAGCCCTTCTACGGCGAGTCGTCCTTCCTCATGTACCGCAAGGACGTGTTCGAGAAGCAGGGCCTGACGATGCCCGCGCACCCCACCTGGCAGCAGGTGGCGGACCTCGCGGCCCGGGCCGACGGCGCCGAGCCCGGCATGAAGGGCATCTGCCTGCGCGGCCTGCCCGGCTGGGGCGAGGTGATGGCCCCCCTCACCACGGTCGTCAACACCTTCGGCGGCACCTGGTTCGACAAGGACTGGAAGGCGCAACTCGGCTCACCCGCCTTCGAGAAGGCGACCAAGTTCTACGTCGGCCTGGTGCGCGCCCACGGCGAGTCCGGCGCCGCCCAGTCCGGCTTCGCCGAGTGCCTCAACAACATGACCCAGGGCAAGGTCGCCATGTGGTACGACGCCACCTCCGCGGCCGGATCCCTCGAAGCGGCGAAGTCCCCGGTCAAGGGCAAGATCGGCTACGCTCCCGCCCCCGTCGAGAAGACCGGGTCCTCCGGCTGGCTCTACACCTGGGCCTGGGGCATCCAGAAGGCCTCCCGCAACCCGGACAACGCCTGGAAGTTCGTCTCCTGGGCCTCCGGCAAGGGTTACGAGGAACTGGTCGGCGACGAGGTCGGCTGGTCGAACGTCCCGGCCGGCAAACGGGCGTCGACATACGCCAACGCCGACTACCGCAAAGAGGCCGCCGCCTTCCAGGAGATGACCAAGGAGGCCATCGAGAAGGCGCGGCCGAACGATCCCGGCGTCCAGCCGCGGCCCGCGCCCGGCATCCAGTTCGTCGGCATCCCCGAGTTCACCGACCTCGGCACCAAGGTCTCCCAGGAGATCAGCGCGGCCATCGCCGGACGCCAGTCCGTCGAGTCGGCCCTGAAGAAGTCACAGGCGCTCGCCGAGAAGATCTCCGAGGAGTACGAGGGACGATGACCGCCACGACCACGGCCCCCGTGGCCTCGCCCGGGATACCCGCCCCGGCCCGCCGCCCCTCCGCCCGGCTGCGCGCCTGGGCGACCAGGGCCCCACTGCTGCCGGCCCTGATCTTCATGATCGTGGTCACCCAACTGCCCTTCGTGGCCACGCTGGTGATCTCCTTCTTCGACTGGAACTCCCTCTATCCCGACGCCCGGCACTTCACCGGCCTCGACAACTACCAGGAGGTCCTCACCGACCCGGACCTGCGCCACTCGGTGTGGACGACGGTGCTGCTGACGGTGGCCGTGGTGCTGGCGAGCCTGGTCCTCGGACTCGTCCTCGCCCTGTTGCTGGACCGGAAGTTCCGCGGTCGAGGCATCGTCCGCACCCTGCTCATCGCGCCCTTCCTGGTGGTGCCGGTCGCAGCGGCCCTGCTCTGGAAACATGTGCTCTACAACCCTGAATACGGCCTGTTCAATGGGTTGTTGCACTATGTGGGCGGCCCACAGCCCGACTGGATCTCCAGCGCCCCGCTGCTCGCCGTCGAGGCGTCCCTCGTCTGGCAGTGGACGCCGTTCATGATGCTGATCCTGCTCGCCGGCCTGCAGAGCCGCGACCACGAGCAGATCGAGGCGGCCCGGGTCGACGGCGCGAGCGACTGGCAGATCTTCGTCCACCTGACCCTCCCCCACCTGCGCCGCTATCTCGAACTGGGCGCCCTGCTGGGTTCGATCTACATCGTCCAGAACTTCGACGCGGTCTTCACGATCACGTCCGGCGGCCTCGGCACCGCCAACCTCCCCTACACCGTCTACCAGAGCTTCTACCAGGCCCACGAGAACGGCCTCGCCTCGGCCGCGGGCGTCCTGGTCGTCATCGGCTCGATCGTCATCGCGACCTTCGCCCTGCGCGTGGTGTCGTCCCTGTTCCGCGAGGAGGTGTCCCGCGCATGAGCGTCGTACGCCGTAAGGGTCTGGGCCTGCTGGCCTGGCTGGCCGGGATCGTGTTCTTCCTGCCCATCGCGTGGATGGCACTGACGTCGTTCCACTCGGAGTCCGACGCCGCGACCAACCCGCCGTCCTTCGCCGCCGCCCTCACGCTGGACGGCTACCGCGAGTTCTTCGGCGCGGGCGGCGGGGCGAGCCCCTGGCCGGCCCTGATCAACTCCACCGTCGCGTCCGTGGCCTCGACGCTGCTGGTCCTGCTGCTGGCCTTCCCGGCGGCGTACGCGCTGTCGATCAACCGCGTCCGCAAGTGGACGGACGTGCTGTTCTTCTTCCTCTCCACCAAGATGCTGCCGGCCGTGGCGGGCCTCCTCCCGATCTACCTGTTCGCCAAGAACGCCGGGATGCTCGACAACATCTGGCTGCTGGTCGTCCTCTACACCTCCATGAACCTGCCGATCGCGGTGTGGATGATGCAGTCCTTCCTCGCCGAGATCCCGGTCGCCGTGATCGAGGCGGCGAAGGTGGACGGGGCCCGGCTGCCCACGATCCTCGCGCGCGTGGTCGCCCCGATCTCCCTCCCGGGTATCGCCGCCACCGCCCTGATCTGCTTCATCTTCAGCTGGAACGAGCTGCTGTTCGCCCGGGTGCTCACGGGTGTGGTCGCCGAGACCGCCCCCGTCTTCCTGACCGGCTTCATCACCAGCCAGGGCCTGTTCCTGGCGAAGGTGTGCGCCGCGTCGCTCGTCATCTCCCTGCCGGTGCTCGCCGCGGGGTTCGCCGCCCAGGACAAGCTGGTCCAGGGCCTGTCGTTGGGAGCCGTGAAATGAAGGCCGCCGTCATCGAGTCCGTGGGCAAGGCCGTCGTCGCCGAGGTCCCGGACCCGACGCCAGGGCCGCGCGAGGTCGTCGTCGAGGTCGCCGCCTGCGGGCTGTGCGGAACGGACCTGCACATCCTCCAGGGCGAGTTCGCCCCGAGGCTCCCGATCGTGCCCGGGCACGAGTTCGCCGGCGAGGTGGTCGGGGTCGGCACGCAGGTCACGGAGGTGGCGGTGGGCGACCGGGTCGCCGTCGACCCGTCCCTCTACTGCAACGAGTGCCGCTACTGCCGCACCGGCCACAACAACCTCTGCGAACGCTGGGCGGCGATCGGCGTGACGACGGCCGGAGGGGCGGCGCAGTACGCGGTCGCCCCGGTGGCGAACTGCGTGAAGCTCCCCGAGCACGTCCGCACCGAGGACGCGGCACTGGTGGAGCCGCTGTCCTGCGCGGTGCGCGGCTACGACGTGCTCCGTTCCCGCCTCGGCGCGCACGTCCTGGTCTACGGCTCCGGCACCATGGGCCTGATGATGCTGGAGCTGGCCAAGCGCACGGGCGCGGCGAGCGTGGACGTCGTCGACGTGAACCCGGCCCGGCTGGAGACGGCCCGCCGCCTCGGTGTCTCGGCGTCGGCGGCGACCCCCGACGAACTGGACCGCCCGCAGGGCTGGGACCTGGTCGTCGACGCCACGGGCAACGCGGCGGCGATCCAGGACGGGCTGGACCGGGTGGCGAAGGCGGGCACGTTCCTGCAGTTCGGCGTGGCCGACTACGCCACCCGCGTGACGATCGACCCGTACCGCATCTACAACCAGGAGATCACCATCACGGGTTCCATGGCGGTGCTGCACAGCTTCGAGCGGGCGGCGGAACTCTTCGCGGGCGGTGTTCTCGACCCGGAGGTCTTCATCAGCGACCGCATCCCGCTGGAGCGGTACCCGCAGGCGCTGGAACAGTTCGCGGCGGGGGTCGGCCGCAAGATCGTCGTCGTGCCGTAGGCTCCGGGCGCTCACGGTGGGGCAGGCGAAAACCGCTGGGCCGCCCGCCCCGCCGGACCGTACGCTCCCGGCATGCCACGACCCCACGGTTTCACCTACGAGCAGCAGGCGGGCGGAACCGTCCGCATCAGCCACCACGGCCGCCCCGCCACCACCCTGAACGGCCCCCGGGCCGCGCAGTTCCTCGCCGAGGTCGAGGCTTCCGACCCCCAGCTGGTCATGGCCCGCTGGACCGGCAACTACAAGCGCGGCAACGAACGCACCGCCCGGGACCATCCCCGCAATCGCCGGTGACCCGATTGGCGCCAAGGTAAGGGAACGGCAAAACCGCCTCGCTCGTTCACCCGGCATGACAGCTATGACCCCCGGCTCGAACATCCCCCTGTCCGCCGCCCGCGTGACGGTGGACGTCGCCGCCCCGGTGCGGCTCGACGTATCGGGCCTGCTGCTCACCGCCGACGGCAAGGTGCGCTCCGACGACGACTTCATCTTCTACAACCAGCCGGCGGGACCGGGCGTGACGTACCGCTCGGGCGGCGGCAGTGCTCCCGACGCGATCGTGGTCGACACGGCGGCCCTCCCGCCCGGCATCGAGAAGATCGTCGTCACGGCCAGCCCGGACGCCGCGGGCCAGACCTTCCAGGGCATCGAGCCGACGGCCACGATCCGCAACGCGGACGACGGCTCCGTCCTGGCCTCGTTCACACCGCCGCAGCTCGGCAGCGAGACGGCTCTGGTGATCGTGGAGGTCTACCAGCGCAACGGCCAGTGGAAGGCCCGTGCCGTCGGCCAGGGATACGCCGACGGCCTCGCGGGCATCGCCACGGACTTCGGGGTCACGGTGGAGGAGCCGGCCGCGGCCGCCCCGCCCCAGCCGGTGACCCCGCCGCCGGCCCCGGTGCAGCCGCCCGTGGCCCCGCCGGTCGCCGCGCCCGTCGCTCCCCCCGCCCCCGCCACACCTCCCCCGCCCGCGCCCGGCGCCGGGAAGATCAACCTCGACAAGGGCCGCGTCAGCCTCCAGAAGAACCAGACGGTCTCCCTGATCAAGGGCGGCCGCCCCCTGCTCTCCCAGGTCAGGATGGGCCTCGGCTGGGAGCCGGCGTACCGCGGCAAGGACATCGACCTGGACGCCTCGGTCATCGCCTACGGGCCGCAGCGCAACCACATCGACAGCTGCTACTTCGGCAAGCTCCAGATCGTGGGCGGCGCCATCCGGCACTCCGGCGACAACCTCACGGGTGAGGGCGGCGGTGACGACGAGACGATCATGGTGGACCTCGGCCGCCTGCCCCAGGAGGTCACCGGCCTGGTCTTCACGGTGAACTCCTTCTCCGGCCAGAAGTTCACGGAGGTCGCCAAGGCCTACTGCCGCCTCCTGGACGGCACGACCGGCGAGGAACTGGTCCGCTTCGACCTCACCGGCGCCGAGCCCCAGACGGGCGTGCTGATGGCCAAGCTGATCCGCCAGTTCTCCGGCGAGTGGGAGATGACGGCCATGGGCGACTTCGTGAAGTCCCGCACGGTCAGGGGCATGGTGAAGCCGGCGGCACAAGCCCTGTAGCCCACCGCACCGGCCTCCGGGGACGCCCCCTCACCAGGGGGCGTCCGGCTCACCGCGTCAGCGGCGCCCCTCCCTCAGCCCCTCCGTCAGCAGCGTCAGGTACCGCCGGAGGTGCCGGCCCTCCCCGTCCGCCAGTTCCGACGCCGTCGCCATCCCGTGCGCCAGCCGCAGTACGTCGACCGGCTCGACGTCCGCCCGGAGTGTGCCCTCTTCCTGCGCCGCCCGGACCAGCCGCCCGGCCGCGACCTTGACCGCGTCGCCACAGGCCGGGGTCACGAGGGAGCCGGAGTCCGTGACGGCCGGTCCCAGCAGCGCCTTCAGCCCCCGCATCCGGATCATCCCGGCGCCCAGCTCGTACAGCCACTCCGTCAGCGCCTCACCCGGCGCCAGTTCGACCGCGAGCACACCGGCCCGGGCCGCGATCGCCTCGATCCGGTCCAGATAGGCGGCCTCCAGCAGCGCCTGCCGGGTCGGGAAGTGCCGGTACAGCGTGCCGGAGCCGACCCCGGCCCGCTTGGCGATGTCGTCCAGGGACGCACCCTCCCCGTGCTCGGCGAACGCCTCCACGGCGACCGTCAGCAACCGCTCGTAGTTGCGCCGGGCATCCGCCCGCATGGGCCTGACCTGCACCACGCGACCACTCCTCACCAGCCGGGGACTCTCTGCGCACCTTACCGAGAACGGCCCGAGCCCCCCGCCGCGACAGCGGGAAGGGACGGCACCACACGCCCCCACCCGTGCGGCGGCCGATCTGCCGAGAGGCGGGGCGTCCGGGACGTCAGGCGGAGTCGCGCACCACGAGTTCGGGTGTCACCCACGCGTCCGCGCCCCGCAGCGGCTCCTCGCCCGCGCGCAGCCGGGCCACCTGTTCCACGGCAAGCCGCCCGAGTCGCCGCTTGTCGATGTGCAGGGTGGTCAGGGCGGGCTCCACCAGCTCACCCAGGGAGAGGCCGTCGAAGCCCAGCACGGCCAGGTCGTCCGGGACGCTCCGGCCATGGCGGCGGGCGGTGCGCATCGCCCCGATCGCGATCAGGTCGTTGAAGCCGAACACCGCGGTGATCCCGGGCCGCGCTGTCAGCAGCCGCTCCATGCCCGACTCGCCGCCCGCCACACTGTGCTCGGGGCACACCACGACCCATCCCTCGTCGACGGGCAGGCCGAGCCGCCGAGCCTGCTTCAGGAAGGCCTGTCTGCGCGGACCGGGTCCATGCACCCCGTCCAGCATGCCGATCCTGCGGTGTCCCACGTGGAACAGATGGTTCATGCCCTGCTCGACACCGGCTGCGGCGTCGATGCCCACGGCCGCGAACCGGGTCTGCTGCGGGCCGCGCTCCAGCAGCACCAGCGGTACGCCTCCGAGGTGCCGGGTGAGTACGTCGTCCGGGTCCTTGAAGTAGCCCACGACCGCGTCCGCCTGGTGGGAGAGCACATCGAGCGCCTCCCGCTCCCGGGTCTCGTCGATCCGGGAGTCCCACACGACGACCTGCCAGCCTCGCTGCTCGGCCGCCTCCAGCACCCCGGCCGCCACTTCGGGAAAGAAGGGGTTGCGCAGATCCGGGATGACCAGGCCCGCCGTCACCGCGCCCTTTTGCACGAGTCCGCGCGCGAACCGGCTCGGCCGGTAGTCCAGGAGCCGCACCGCCTCCAGCACCCGCTCCTTGGTTCCGGGATCGATCTCACCCTTGTCGTTGACCGCCCGGGAGACCGTCTGGCGTGACACCCCGGCGAGGCGGGCGACGTCGTGGATAGTGGCCCGGCGCCGGCCACCGTCGGGCCGCTCAGCCCCCTGATTGTCCGTCCGCACGCTCAGCACTGTATCCGTCACTGGAACGGTCCTGGCAGGGGAAGCCGTACGGGTGCCCGACCCGAGAGGGACGACGCAAGGGCCGGCCGAACGCGAGCCCGCGGGCGACCCTCCACCGGCCCGCACCCGCGAACGGCGAGAAGGGGCCGTGTCGGGGGGTGTCCGCCCGCAGCGGTTGGCGCGTCAACACCAGTCAGTCGGTATGAAAGCCCATCGCGCCGTTCCGAGGACGGACACCCCCCGGCGCGGCCCCGCCCACCACCCACCGATGGCGGGCCCCAGGACACAGCCGCAGCCAGCGGATCACCCCGGCCCGGCACCCACCACCCCCGTCAGTCACCCAGCTCGGTGAACAGCGTCAACTGCAGCGCACCCGGCGCTTCGAGCCGGGAGTTCAGGGAGTTCCAGGGAGTGCGCGTCGGCTCGGCGACGACCTCCGCTCCGGCGGCCGCCAGCTTCGCCGTCGTGGCGGCGGAGTCGTCCACCTCGAAGGCGACCCGGACGTGCCCGGCGACCCGCCGCCCCACCTCGACCTCGTCGATGAACGCCGCGTGGTTCGGGTCGGTCAGCTCCAGGGTGGCCCGCCCGGCCTCCAGGATCGTGACCCGCCCGCCCTCCGAGGTGAAGGCGCCCCGCTCGGGCAGACCCAGCACGTCCCGGTAGAAGTGCAGCGCCGCGTCGTAGTCCTCGGCGGTGACCACGAGGCGGAGTTCGCGAACGGCTGGCTCGTCGGACATGACTGCTCCTCATCGGGTGTCGGTTGACCGCGACAACCCGACACCGGGCCGGATGATTCCCGCGGTCGGCCGGACCGGAGGTCAGAACAGCGCGCTGTACGCGTTCAGCGCCGGCTGCCCGCCCAGGTGGGCGTAGAGCACCGTGGCGTCGCGGCCGATCTCGCCGCTCGACACGAGGTCGATCATCCCGGCCATGGACTTGCCCTCGTAGACGGGGTCGGTGACCATCCCCTCCGTGCGGGCCGCGAGCCGCATCGCCGCCAGGGTGGGTTCGTCGGGGATGCCGTAGACGCCCGCGTGGTAGCGCTCGTCGAGTTCGACGTCCGCCTCGGTCAACTCCCGCCGGACGCCGATCAGCCGCCCGGTGCCGTGCGCGATCCGCGCGATCTGGGTGCGGGTCGCGGCCGGTTTCGCCGAGGCGTCGATGCCGAGCACGCGCCGGGGCCGCCCGCCCGCCTCCTCCAGTGCGGCGAACCCGGCGACCATGCCGGCCTGGGTCGACCCGGTCACCGAGCACACCACGACGGTGTCGAAGAAGATGCCGAGCTGCCGCTCCTGCTCGGCGACCTCGTACGCCCACCCGGCGAAGCCGAGCCCGCCGAGCGGGTGGTCGGAGGCGCCGGCCGGGATGGCGTACGGCTTCCCGCCGGCCTCCTCGACCTCCCTGAGCGCCTGCTCCCAGCTCTCTTTGAAGCCGATGCCGAACCCGGCCCGCACCAGCCGCACATCGGCCCCGGCAAGCCGGCTGATCAGGATGTTGCCGACCTTGTCGTACACCGCGTCGGGCCAGTCGACCCAACTCTCCTGGACCAGAACGCACTTGAGCCCGGCCCTGGCGGCGACGGCCGCGACCTGGCGGGTGTGGTTGGACTGCACGCCACCGATCGACACGAGGGTGTCGCAGCCCTGGGCGAGGGCGTCGGCGACCAGATACTCCAGTTTGCGGGTCTTGTTGCCGCCGTACGCGACACCGGAGTTGCAGTCCTCCCGCTTGGCCCAGAGGGACGCGCCGCCGAGGTGCGCCGTGAGCCGCTCCAAGGGGTGGACGGGCGAAGGCCCGAAGAGCAGGGGGTAACGCTCGTACGAGGAAAGGGACATGGGTCGTCCTCCCTGGGTGGGGGTCGGTCTCAGTCGGCGAGCTCCTCGAGCCCCCGCCAGATCTCCGCCGTGACGAGGACCGCGGCGGCCGTGTCACCGGCCGCGCAGGCCTCGATCAACCGCTCGTGCAGCCCGGCGGAGCGGCAGCTGCCGCCCTCGCCGAAGCGCCGCCGCTCCAGGCGGCGAATGAGCGGCGTGTAGCGGGCGACGGTCGCGGCGGCGGCGCGGTTGCCGCTCACCCGGACGAGGACGTCGTGCAGTTCGTCGTCGGCCCGCAGGGCCCCGTCCACGTCCCCGGAGCCCACAGCGGCGGCGAACCGCTCGTTGGCGGTACGCATCGCCGTGATGTCCGCGGCACCCAGCCGGGGCACGGCCACCCGCGTCACCAGCTCGTGCAGGGCGCCGACCACGGCGGCGGCGTCCCGCACGTCGGCGGCCACCAGCGGGGTCACCCGGGTGTAGCTCTGCGGCTTGCTCTCCAGCAGCCCGTCGTCCACCAGCCGGGAGAACGCCTCCCGCACCGGCGCCCGGGACAGCCCGAGCCGCTCCGCGAGGTCGGCGTCCCGCACCACCGCGCCGGGCTCGATCTCCCCGGCCACGATGGCGTCCCGGATCGCCGCGTACGCCCGGTCCCTGAGCAGGGTCCGGGGCACGGGCCGGATGGCTTCCATGAACTGAAATGTTAGATGTCAGTCGCAGCCCCCACAAGGGCGCGCACAGGACCGTGGCCCGCACTCCCCACGCGGTGCGGGCCACTGCCCCTCAGGCCGCCCAGGGCCAGTCGGCGTCCCGGGAGGCCTCGATCAGCGGAACCATCCGGAAAGCCGCGTCCGAGAGGCCCCCGAACGTGTGCCGGTTACCCGTGCCCGACGGGCCGTGACCCGCCCGGTATCCGGCGAGGTTCCAGGTGTAGACCGGCACGTCGGCCGGGATCTGCTCGGTCGGGTCGCCCCGGTGGTGGTGCGTGTACTGCTCGTCGGTGACGATCAGCACCCGGTCGTGCTTCTTGTAGTGCCGGCGCACCGCCTCCGTGGTGTCGGTGCCGCCCAGGTCGCCGAAGCGGCCGAGGACCTTGAGCACCGACTCGCCCCGGCGGAACGTCACACGGTTGCTCGCCGAGCCGAACTGGACCAGGTCCGCGCTCTCGGCCCGCAGGGCCAGCGCCGTACCGAAGATCGCCGCCGCGTCGGCCCGGTTGAGCTCGGAGCGGTCGGACAGCCGCGACCAGAACATCGAGCCCGACCGGTCGACGAGCACCAGCGTCCGGCCGGGCAGCGTCGGCACGTTGGCCAGCGAGTGGCCGAGCGCCCGCTCCAGCGCGTACGACCAGCGCAGCGACGGCGCATGCTGGTACGCGGCGAGGTACCGGAAGGGGAACTGCCGCGAGCGCGCGACCTCCGCCGGGTCGCCGATCCGCGCGGCGACCCGCTCGGCAACCTCGTCCGAGACGCCCGCCTCGTCGAAGTTCCGCAGGTTCCGCACGAGTGCCATGGTGCCCATGGAAGGGATCACGGCCTCCCAGGCCGCCTTGTCCATCGGACCCTGCAGCCAGCCCGCCAGCGCCTCCCAGGTCATCCCGGCCCCGGCCAGCCGCTCGGCACCGCCCTCGGCGGTCACGACCGCACGGCGTTCCTCGACGGGCAGCGCCATCAGCTCGCGGTGCGCGGTGAGGACGTGGTCCGACGCGGGCGGTACGGCGGTGTCCGGGTGGTGCCGGCGGTCGAGTGCGTAGTGGAACAGCTCGCCCTGCCACGGCTTGTCCGGGTCCGGGGCCGCGTGCACGAGGTTGAGGATGTCGCCGAAGCGGTAGCCCTTGGAGTCGGTGTCGTACTTCAGCAGCGCCTTGCCGTGGTAGAGGCGACGCACGGCATCCGTGACACCGCGCTTGGCTGGGGTGAGTGAGCGTCCCTACGTCGCACGTTCGCGGAGCCAGACCTCCTGGTACCGGCGGCTCTGCTTCTGACGCACAGGTTGCACCCTCGGGTTGTTGAGGTGTTGATAGTTCGGCGTCACCGCGTGGCAGTTCGGGCACAGCAGGCGGACGTCCGCCGGACGATTCCTGGTGCGGTCTCCGTCGACATGGTCGACATGCAAGGGCACACGACCGGACACCGGATTGACCTCGGCCCAACCACACATCTCGCAGCGCTGCCCCCGGAGCAGCACCAGGGCTTGGCGCACGCGCCAGTCCGGGCTGCCGTCCTCACGGGTGCCGCTGACCTCGCCCGCCTGCCACGCGGCAAGCCACCGTGCGAACGTGCCCGTCCGCTCATAACGGTCTTCGTTGAAGCACTCCCATGAGCAGTACGGCCCGTCGCAGCGGGGGCGGCGCTCCGTCGTCCCGCAACGGCGGCACGGCGCGGGCTCAGCACGACGCGCCTCTGCTTCCTGCCGGCGGGTCAGGTTGGCGCAGGCGCGGCTGCAGTGAACCGCGCCCTTGGTCAGGACACGACCGCCGCACTGAGGGCACACCGGCTTCGGCCTGCGCCGGGCCTGTGCCCGCTGCGTGGCGGTCCCGGCAAGGCTGCACCGATTACTGCAAAAGCGCTTGCCCTTCCCAGTCACCGGCACGCCGCACTGCTCACACGACTTGGACATGCGTGGACCGTATGTCCAGCAGCAGGGGGCGTCCGCCGAATAGGACGCCCCCACTCATACGGGTGACTCGGTGTTCTACCGCTTCTGCCGCTTCCAGGGCCCGGTGATGGCGAGCATGATGCCGGGCGTCTGGATGTTGGCGTAGAGGGTCCGCCCGTCGGGCGAGAAGGTGACTCCGGTGAACTCGCTGTACTCCGGCTCCTCCGCGGTGCCGATGTTCAGCTCGTTGCGGGCGATCGGGTAGGTGCGTCCGCTGTCGGTGGCGCCGAACAGGTGCTGTACCCCTTCCCCGTCCTCGGCGATGACGAGGCCGCCGTACGGGGAGACGGTGATGTTGTCGGGGCCGTCGAAGGCGCCGTCCTTCGACGGGTCGGGGTTCACGCCGAGCAGGACCTTGAGCGTCAGGGTGCGGCGCTTGGGGTCGTAGAACCAGACCTGGCCGTCGTGCTGGACGGGGCTCTCCTCACGGGCGTAGGAGGAGACGATGTAGGCGCCGCCGTCGCCCCACCACATGCCCTCCAGTTTGCGGGCGCGGGTGACCTGGTCGTCCTTGAACTGCTTGCGCACGGGCACCGTTCGGGCGTCGCGGTCGGGGACGTCCACCCAGTCGACGCCGTACACGGTGCCGATCTTCGTGGCGCGGGACAGGTCGTCGACGAACGTGCCGCCGGAGTCGAAGCACTTGGGAGCCTGGAGGACACCGGCGTCGTCGGCGAGCCGCCGGAACTTCCCGGGGCCGTACTCGAAGCCCTTGGGCGGGGTCCAGCGGAAGAAGAGGCCGTTGGGTCCTGCGGCGTCCTCGGTGAGGTAGGCATGGCCGCGCTTGGGGTCGATGACGACGGCCTCGTGGTCGTAGCGGCCGAAGAACTTCAGGGGCTTGGGGGCGCGGTTGGCGCGCCGGTCGCAGGGGTCGACCTCGAAGACGTAGCCGTGGTCCTTGGTCATGCCGTTGACGCCGGCCTTGTCGGAGTTCTCCTCGCAGGTGAGCCAGGTGCCCCAGGGGGTGCGGCCACCCGCGCAGTTGGTGGAGGTGCCGGCGATGCCTACCCACTCGGCGACGCGTCCGTCGGGACGTACCTCGACGACCGTGCAGCCGCCGGCCGCGGCCGGGTCGTAGACGAGGCCCTCGGTGAGCGGCACCGGGTGCTCCCATTTGGCGCGCGGGCCCTTCAGCTCGTGGTTGTTGACGAGCAGGGTGGTGCCGCGGGGGCCGTCGAAGGTGGCGGTGCCGTCGTGGTTGGAGGGTGTGAACTCGCCGGACTCCAGCCGGGTCTTGCCGCTGTACGTGATGATCTTGTACGCGAAGCCGGCGGGCAGGGCGAGGAGGCCCTCGGGGTCCGGGACGAGCGGCCCGTAGCCGACTGCGTGCCGGGCGTCCGCCGCCTCGTCCCCCGCGCTGACGGTGTCGTCGGACGCGAGGGCGTTCGGCGCGGTGGCGAGGGCGCCGACACTGCCCGCCAGCGCGACACCGGCACCGGTGATCGCGGAGTTCCTGGCGAAGTCCCTACGGGTGAGCGACATGGTGTCTCCTGTGACGGTGAGGATGCCGTGGGAGGTGGCGGACCTCGTTCGGCGAAACCGTCCCGCTCATCCATGAACGCCGGTTGAACACACCCTGGGGGCGCGGGGAACTGCGCGACAAGCCGAGACGGCGCCGCACTCACAAAACCGGATCAACCACCCTGCTGCGATCGCGCCTTGAACGCAGCCTTCCGCGCTTCCTTCGCCACCTTCTTGTCGGGATGCAACCGCCCCATCGCCTCCAGCACATCGGCGGTCGCCGGATGATCAACCCGCCACACGGCCTCGAAAAACCCACCGTGCTGCCGCGCGAGCCCTTCCACCAGCGCCCGCAGCTCCTCGGAGTTCCCCTCCGCGGCAAGCTGCGCGGCCACCGTGTCGATGGTCAGCCAGTACACCATCGCCTCGGACGGCGCGGGCACATCCACCGCACCGTGCTCGGTCAGCCACACCCGCGCGAGCCCGCCCAGCTCGGGGTCGTCGAGCACCTCCCGCAGCGCGGGCTCGGCCGAGGCCCCCACCAGCGACAAGGCCTGCTGACACCTCAGCCGCCGCAACGGCGCCCCGGCATCCGAACCCCGGGCCGCCGCCAGCAACTCCCGTGCCGCGGCCAGCGATTCCCGCCGCTGAAGCCACTGCTCGGTCTCGGCCTGCGCAGCTCCCGGCGGGAACTCGGCCGTGCCGTCGAGCAGCGCGTCCGCGCCCTTGTCGGCGAGGTCCCCGACGGCCGGCGCCTCGAACCCGGCTTCCAGCAGCCGCGCACGCATGCCGTACAGCCCGAGCGGGGTGAGCCGGACCATGCCGTACCGGGAGACGTCGGTGTCGTCGACGGGCGCCGCGGGCTCCTCGTCGGCGTCGGCCATGAGCGCCTCGTCCACGGGCCGGTAGACGACGAACCCCACCGGCTCCAGCATCCGGAACTGGTCGTCCAGCCGCATCATCGCGTCGGACACCTGCTCCAGGACGTCGTTGGTGGGCTCGCCCATGCCGCTGGGGACGATCACCGAGGCGGCCAGCGCGGGCAGCGGCACCGGGGCGCCGTCGGGCGCGTCGTCGCCGGCGGTCAGCAGATAGAGGTTGCCGAGGACGCCGTCGAGGAACTCGGCCTCGCCCTCGGGGTCCCAGTCGAGGGCCGAGAGGTCGACCTCGCCGTCCTCGGCCACGAGCCCGTCCAGGTCGGGCACGCTCGCGTCGGCGAGCACGGTCTCCAGCGCGGCGAGCCACACGGCGAGCACGTCCTGCGGCGAGCCGCCGGTGAGCAGGGCCAGGTCCGCACCGGCCGTCACGGTGCCCTGCTCCTCGTCGACGACCTCGACGAGCCCGGCGTCGACGGCGACCCGCCACGCCTCGCTCGCATCGGCGGCGGCGTCGTCCCCGCTCAGCCCGAGCGCCTCGACGGCCGCGGGCAGCTGCTCGTCGACGAGCCCTCCCCCGGCGTCGACGCGGGTGTCCGGACCGGCCCAGCGGGCGAGCCGGGCGGCCCGGGACAGCAACGGCGTGGACAGCGCGTCGCGCGCCAGTTCCGCTTCGGGGTGCAGCCGCACCGGCGGCAGGGGGGAGCGGTCCGACATCGGCTGTTTCTCCTAGCGCGCCTCAGGTGACTCAACCGCTCAGCCTAGACGGATTTCCACCCATGCCGCCCACTTCATCTCCCCGTCAGCCGCCGTACATGGCCGAAACCTTGACAAGTGCCGTGGCCAGGCTGGAGATTGACGCGCGTAGAAGTCGGCGGACACTTGTTCACCGGGCCGGCCCCACCAGGCCCACCCGTCCATCGCGGTCTACGCGCGTCACCGCATCCGCCCCACAGGTAGCGGCAGTCAGCCATTCCACATGTCTCCGCCCTCGTCCCGGCGCCCTGTCACGTCCCCGGAGGGAATCCCGTTGCCGAGCAAGTCGTCCGCGCGTCTCGCCGCGCTCACCGTCGCCGCCGCGTGTTCCGCGGCATCCACGATCGTCCTCACCAGCCCCGCGCACGCGGAGTCGGTCCGCATTCACGACATCCAGGGCAGCACCCGGATATCCCCGTACGCCGGGAAGCAGGTCACGGACGTGGCCGGAATCGTCACCGGCATCCGGACCTACGGCTCGTCCCGCGGCTTCTGGATCCAGGACCCGACCCCGGACGCCGACCCGGCGACCAGCGAGGGCGTCTTCGTCTTCACCAGCTCCGCCCCGAAGGGCGTCGCCGTCGGTGACGCCGTCACGGTCGGCGGCACGGTCACGGAGTACGTCCCCGGCGGAGCGACCTCCGGCAACCAGTCGGTGACGGAGATCACCAAGCCGACGACCACGGTCGTCTCCAGCGGCAACGCGCTGCCCGCCGCCACGGCGATCACCTCGCGCTCGGTGCCCGCCTCCTACGCGCCCGCCGGCGACACCGCCGCTAACGGCTCGGTCAACGCGCTCCCCCTCCAGCCCGCGAAGTACGCCCTGGATTACTACGAGGCGCTGGAGGGCATGTCCGTCCGGGTCGCCGACACCCGCGTGGTCGGTGCCACCGACCCGTACACTGAGCTCTGGGTGACGGTGAAGCCGCACGAGAACCGCAACCGCCACGGCGGGACGGTCTACGGCTCCTACGACGACCAGAACACGGGCCGCCTCCAGATCCAGTCCCTCGGCGCGACGGCGGACTTCCCGAAGGCCAACGTGGGCGACACCCTGACCGGCACCACCGCGGGCCCCCTGGACTACAACCAGTTCGGCGGCTACACGCTGGTCGCGAGCGAACTGGGCACGCTGAAGAGCGCGGGCCTGGAGCGCGAGACGACCCGCAAGCAGCGCTCCTCCGAGCTCGCGGTCGCCACGTACAACGTCGAGAACCTCGACCCGACCGACGACACCTTCGCCGCCCACGCCGCCGCGATCGTGCACAACCTGAAGTCGCCCGACATCGTGTCCCTGGAGGAGATCCAGGACAACAACGGCGCGAAGAACGACGGCACGGTCGCCGCCGACCAGACGCTGACCAAGCTGATCGACGCGATCGTCGCCGCGGGCGGCCCGAAGTACGACTGGCGCTCGATCGACCCGGCCGACGGTGCCGACGGCGGCGAGCCGGGCGGCAACATCCGCCAGGCCTTCCTGTTCAACCCGGAGCGCGTCTCCTTCACGGATCACCCCGGCGGCGACGCCACCACGGCCACCGCCGTGACGAAGATCCGCGGCAAGGCCCACCTCACCCTCAGCCCCGGCCGCATCGCCCCCGCCGACGAGGCCTGGAAGAGCAGCCGCAAGCCGCTGGCCGGCGAGTTCGTCTTCCGTGGCCGCACGGTCTTCGTGATCGCCAACCACTTCAACTCCAAGGGCGGCGACCAGGGCCTGACCGCCCAGTACCAGCCGCCGTCCCGCAGCTCCGAGACACAGCGCCACCGGCAGGCCACCCTGGTGAACGCCTTCGTCAAGGACATCCTCGACACCCAGAAGAACGCGGACGTCGTCACGCTGGGCGACATCAACGACTTCGAGTTCTCGCAGACCGCGAAGCTCCTCGAGGGCCGCGGCGAACTCTGGTCCGCGATCAAGTCGCTCCCCCGCAACGAGCGTTACTCATACGTCTACCAGGGCAACAGCCAGGTCCTCGACCAGATCCTGATCAGCCCGTCGATCCGCCGCGACTGCGACTTCGAGTACGACAGCGTGCACATCAACGCGGAGTTCAACGACCAGATCAGCGACCACGACCCACAGATCCTGCGTTTCCGCCCGTGACACCCCGTGGGACCGGCCGGTGCCCGGTGATCCGGAAGTGGTGTTCTGCGGCGATCTGGTCGAGGAGTCCGGCGAGCCCCAGGC
>NZ_JBEOXI010000014.1:0-59554 GCF_040296465.1 Streptomyces sp. NPDC002130 | reverse complement strand
CGGCCCAGGCCAAGAAGCTCATCCAGGAGGGTGGCGGCGTCCCGGGCAACAAGATCCAGATCCAGTACAACGCCGACCAGGACCACAAGCCCTGGGTCGACGCGGTCTGCAACTCGATCCGCAAGTCCACCGGCGTGGAGTGCACCGGCGACCCGAAGCCGACCTTCCAGGCCGACCTCGACGCCCGTGACAAGGAGCAGGTCAAGTCCATGTACCGCGGTGGCTGGGTGCTCGACTACCCGGTCAACTCGAACTTCATGCGCGACCTGTACGGCTCCACGGCGGCCGGCAACACCAGCGGTTACTCCAACAAGGAGTTCGACAAGCTGAGCTCCGAGGCGGACAAGGCCAGCTCGATCGACGAGACCGTGAAGCTGTACCAGAACGCGGAGCAGCTCCTCGCCAAGGACATGCCGGCGATTCCGCTCTGGTTCTACAAGGTCAACAGCGGTCAGTCCAAGAACATCCTGGGCAAGATCGAGTACGGCCAGGACGGTGACCCGATCTTCGACACCATCCAGGTCAAGCAGAAGTAACCAGACGACCGCAGACCGGTGCCGCCCCTCCCACACAAGGGGAGCGGCGGTGCCGGTCCGTAGGCACAGGCCTCCACCTCACCCTCCTCACCTGCGGTAGATGAGTGCGCAGGCCTCGCCGACCCCTCACGGCATGGAGGCGCAAGATGGGGCGCTACGCCGCCAGGCGACTGCTCCAGATGATCCCGATCTTCATCGGGACAACTCTGTTGATCTTCCTGATGGTCCACATCCTTCCGGGCGACCCGGTCCGGGCCATCTACGGGGACAAGGCTCCCGATCCCGCACAGATCGCGCAGATCAAGCGCGAGTACGGCTTCGACAAGCCCGTCCTCGAGCAGTACTTCCACTACATGCTGAATCTCCTCAAGGGAGACTTCGGCAACAACCTCGCCGGACGCCCGGTCATCGACCTCATGAGCGAGGCCTTCCCGGTGACCCTGCGGCTGACGCTGCTGGCCATCACCATCGAGATCATCATCGGTGTCGGCCTGGGGGCGTGGGCCGGTCTGCGGGCCGGTAAGGCCGCCGACACCGGCGTGCTGGTCTTCACCCTGACGGTGATCTCCATCCCGGTGTTCGTGCTCGGCTTCATCGCCCGGTTCATCTTCGCCGACGAACTCGGCTGGCTGCCGCCCAACGTCCAGGACTCCACGGACTACTCGCAGTTGTTCCTGCCGGCCTTCGTCCTGGCCATGTTGTCCATGGCCTACGTGGCCCGGCTGACCCGGACGACCTTCGCCGAGAACCTGCGGGCCGACTACATGCGCACCGCGCTCGCCAAGGGCCTGCCCCGGCGCCGCATCATCGGTGTCCACCTGCTGCGCAACTCGCTGATCCCGGTCGTCACCTTCGTCGGCACCGACGTCGGCGGCTTCATCGGCGGCGCGGTCATCACCGAGGGCATCTTCAACATCCAGGGTGTCGGCAACCTCCTCTACAGGGCGATCCAGACGAGCGAGGGCTCGACGGTCACGGGTGTGGTGACGGTCCTCGTCCTCGTCATCCTCCTGATCAACCTGCTCATCGACCTGCTGTACGCGGTCCTGGACCCGAGGATCCGGTATGCCTGACGTGACCAAGGCCCAGACCACCGACGCCGCGGCCGTGGACGCCGTGGCTCCGCCGGCCGTCGACGCACCCGGCAAGCAGAGCGCGCAGAAGAAGGAGAAGCCCCGCTCCCTGTGGGGCGACGCCTGGTACGACCTGCGGCACCGGCCCATGTTCTGGATCTCCTCGGTGCTGCTGGTCCTGCTGCTGGTGATCGCCGCGTTCCCCGGCTGGTTCACCAGCGTCGACCCGCGTGACGGCGACCTGGTCCACCACTACCTGGGCAAGCCGGAGCTGGGGCACTTCTTCCAGCCCGACTGGTTCGGCTACGACCAGCAGGGCCGCTCGATCTACTCGCGTGTCATCCACGGCACCCGTGCCTCGATCCTCGTCGGCGTCTGCGTCACCGCGGCCGTCACGCTGCTCGGCGGACTGCTCGGCATGCTGGCGGGCTACTTCGGCGGCTGGATCGACTCGGTGATCTCCCGGATCGTCGACATCTTCTTCGGCCTGCCGTTCCTGCTCGGCACGATGGTCGTCCTGAACGCCTTCACCGAGCGCAAGGTGTACGTGGTCATCCTGGCCCTGGCCTTCCTGGGCTGGACCTCGATCGCCCGCGTCATGCGCAGCTCGGTGATCACCGCCAAGCAGGCGGACTATGTGACGGCGGCCCGGGCGCTCGGCGCCGGCACCACGCGGATCCTGTTCCGCCACGTGATGCCGAACGCCGTCGCGCCGACCATCGTCGTGGCCACGATCGCCCTCGGCGGTTACATCTCCGCGGAGGCTACGCTGTCCTTCCTGGGCCTCGGCCTCAGCGACCCGACGATCTCGTGGGGCATCGACATCTCCGAGGGCAGCAAGGTGATCCGGGACAACCCGCACACGCTGCTGTTCCCGGCGGGCATGCTCAGCCTCACCGTCTTCGCGTTCATCATGCTCGGCGACGCGGTGCGCGACGCCCTTGACCCGAAGCTGCGCTGAGGAGGGCGTACGTGACCACCATCGACAAGACCCGGAACGTCCCCGAGCCGCGCGGCGCGGCCGACGGTGATGTTCCCCTGCTCGAAGTGCGCGACCTGCACGTCGAGTTCCACACCCGTGACGGTGTGGCCAAGGCCGTCAACGGCGTCAACTACACCGTGAGCTCGGGCGAGACCCTCGCCGTGCTCGGTGAGTCCGGCTCCGGCAAGTCCGTGACCGCGCAGGCGATCATGGGCATTCTCGACATGCCGCCCGGGCGGATCCCGCAGGGGCAGATCCTGTACCGGGGCGAGGACATGCTCACCATGTCCGGCGACGCCCGGCGCAAGATCCGCGGCCGGAAGATCGCCATGATCTTCCAGGACGCGCTGTCCGCGCTGAACCCCGTGCTGTCCGTCGGCTACCAGCTCGGCGAGATGTTCCGCGTCCACCAGGGCCTGAGCAAGAAGGAAGCCAAGGCCAAGGCCATCGAGCTGATGGACCGCGTGAAGATCCCGGCCGCGAAGGAGCGCGTCGGCGACTACCCGCACCAGTTCTCCGGCGGTATGCGCCAGCGCATCATGATCGCCATGGCGCTCGCCCTGGAGCCGGACCTGATCATCGCCGACGAGCCGACCACGGCCCTCGACGTGACGGTCCAGGCCCAGGTGATGGACCTGCTGGCGGAGCTGCAGCGCGAGTACAACATGGGCCTGATCCTGATCACCCACGACCTCGGCGTCGTCGCCGACGTCGCGGACAAGATCGCCGTGATGTACGCGGGCCGGATCGTGGAGACCGCGCCCGTGCACGAGCTGTACAAGCGGCCCGCGCACCCCTACACCAAGGGTCTGCTCGAATCGATCCCGCGCCTGGACCAGAAGGGCCAGGACCTGTACGCGATCAAGGGCCTGCCGCCCAACCTGACGCGTATCCCGTCCGGTTGTGCCTTCAACCCGCGGTGCCCGCAGGCGCAGGACATCTGCCGTACGGACCTCCCGCCGCTGCACCCGGTCACCGAGCGGGACGGCGGCGAGCTGCCCGGCCGCGGCAGCGCGTGCCACTTCTGGAAGGAGACGATCCATGGCTGAGCTGGACAAGACGGACGAGTCCATGGACGCCACCCCCAACGTCACCGAGGTCGAGACGGTCGACGCGGCCACCGACGAGGAGGCCGTCGCCGCCATCGAGGCGCCGGTCGAACGCGGTGAGCCGATCCTGCAGGTGCGCAACCTGGTCAAGCACTTCCCGCTGACCCAGGGCATCCTGTTCAAGCGTCAGATCGGTGCGGTCAAGGCCGTGGACGGGGTCTCCTTCGACCTCTACCAGGGCGAGACCCTCGGCATCGTGGGCGAGTCCGGCTGTGGCAAGTCCACCGTCGCCAAGCTGCTGATGATGCTGGAGAAGGCGACCGCGGGCGAGATCTTCTACAAGGGCCAGGACATCACCAAGCTGTCCGGGCGTGCGCTGAAGGCGGTCCGCCGGAACATCCAGATGGTGTTCCAGGACCCGTACACCTCGCTCAACCCCCGTATGACGGTGGGCGACATCATCGGAGAGCCCTTCGACATCCACCCCGAGGTGGCCCCGAAGGGCGACCGCCGCCGCAAGGTCCAGGAACTCCTGGACGTGGTCGGTCTCAACCCCGAGTACATCAACCGCTACCCGCACCAGTTCTCGGGCGGTCAGCGCCAGCGCATCGGCATCGCCCGCGGCCTGGCCCTGAACCCCGAGATCATCATCTGCGACGAGCCGGTCTCCGCGCTGGACGTGTCCGTCCAGGCGCAGGTCATCAACCTGATGGAGAAGCTGCAGAACGAGTTCAACCTCTCGTATCTCTTCATCGCGCACGACCTGTCGATCGTCCGGCACATCTCGGACCGTGTGGGTGTGATGTACCTCGGCAAGATGGCCGAGATCGGGTCGGACACGGAGATCTACGACCACCCGACGCACCCCTACACCCAGGCGCTGCTGTCGGCCGTCCCGGTCCCCGACCCGGAGTCCCGCGAGGGCCGCGAGCGGATCATCCTCACCGGCGACGTCCCGTCCCCGGCCAACCCGCCCTCGGGGTGCCGCTTCCGCACCCGCTGCTGGAAGGCCCAGGACAAGTGCGCCGAGGAGGTCCCGCTCCTGGCCATCCCCGAGCGCTTCCAGGGCGAGGACACCCCGGCGGCCCACGAGTCCGCCTGCCACTTCGCGGAGGAAAAGGACGTGGTCCACGCGGCCTGACCTCTTCGCTCCGGTTCCCGGTATCCCAGCAGGGGTGCCGGGAACCGGCGTCTGGAAGTCCTGGGATGCTGCATCACATCGAACTGTGGGTTCCCGACCTGCCGCGGGCGGTCCGCGAATGGGGCTGGCTCCTCGGCCGCCTCGGCTGCGGGCCGTACCAGGAGTGGGAACACGGCCGCAGCTGGCGGCTCGGCCCGACGTACCTCGTCGTCGAGCAGTCACCGGCGATGAGCGCGGCCGGGCACGACCGCATGCGGCCCGGGCTCAACCACCTCGCGTTCCACGCGGGGCCACCCGCGTGGGTCGACGCGCTGGCCGCCGAGGCCCCCGACCACGGCTGGAGGCCGCTTATCGCCGACCGCTACCCGTACGCCGGCGGCCCCGCAGACCCCCGCCAACTGCGTTAACACGCAGGCAACTTCGCCGACCCGGTTCCGATATACGGACACGTCAGGCTGGTCAGCGTACGGCCGTGCGGGTGCCGTAGACGGGCCGGGGCGCCGGGAGGCGTTCCGGCCCGTCGCCGTGTTCAGGGGGTCGTGATGCCCAGGGACCGCTTCAGGAAGTCGACCTGGAGGAGGAGCAGGTTCTCGGCGACCTGTTCCTGAGGGGTGATGTGGGTGACGCCGGACAGCGGCAGCACCTCGTGGGGGCGGCCGGCGGCCAGCAGGGCCGAGGACAGGCGCAGGGCGTGGGCGACCACGACGTTGTCGTCGGCGAGGCCGTGCACGACCATCAGGGGGCGGTGCGGCTCGGCGGGGGAGGACAGCCCGTCGGCGGTGACGAGGGAGCTCTTCGCGTACGCCTCCGGGTGCTCGGCCGGAGTGCCCAGGTAGCGCTCGGTGTAATGGGTGTCGTACAGGCTCCAGTCCGTCACCGGTGCGCCCGCGATACCGGCGTGGAAGACGTCCGGGCGGCGCAGCACCGCCAGGCCCGCCAGCCAGCCGCCGTAGGACCAGCCGCGGATCGCCACCCGGGACAGGTCCAGGGGGTGGCGCTTCGCGAGGTCCTCCAGGGCCTCCACCTGGTCGTCCAGCGACAGCGTGAAGTCGTGGTGGATCGCCTTCTCCCAGGCGGGGGAGCGGCCCGGGGTGCCGCGGCCGTCCGCGACCACGACCGCGAAACCCTGGTCCGCGAACCACTGCGAGGTGAGGTGGGCGTTGTGCGCGGCCACCACCCGCTGGCCGTGCGGACCTCCGTACGGGTCCATGAGCACCGGCAGCGGGGTGTCACCGTCGTAGTCCCGAGGCATAAGCACGGCGCACGGGATGCGGCGTGCGCCCCCCCCGGTGAGCGTCACGCGGGGTGACATACCAGGATTTTCGGCGTACGAGGGGACAGTCCTGGTCGGTTTTCCGTCGCGCAGGACCTGCACCAGTGAACCTGGCCGGTTCAGTGCCGCCGAGACCAGGACCGTCACCTCCCCGGCCCGCACCGCCGCGTGCACGCCCGGCTCCTGCGAGACACGCTCCACGCCCAGCTCGTTCACCCGGTACACATGCACCTCGCCCGTCTCCGCCTCGCCGGTGGCCTCCGCGCCCGCCGACGCCGAGATCAGCACGTCGTGCGCGGAGACGTCCAGCAGGGCCCGGACGTGCAGCTGCGCGCCGGTGAGCGGCCGGTCCCCGACCGCCAGCACACGCGCACCGCCCTCGTCGGCGATCCGCACCAGCTGACCGGACGGGCTCCAGCACGGCACCCCGGGGAAAAGATCAAGCCATGTTCGATCTTCGTCGGCGTGCACCATCCGTGTCGCGCCCGAGTCCGGATCCACGGCCAGGATCAGCTGGCTGCGCTGGTCGCGCGCCTGTACGAGCAGCAGCGGCGCGCCCGCCGCTGACCAGTGGACATGGGCCAGGTACGGGTAGCGCGCCCGGTCCCAGACGACCTCCGTCCGCAGCCCGTCCAGGCCGATCACGAACAGCCGCACCTCGGCGTTCCCGGTGCCCGCCGCCGGGTACGGCACCCGCTGCGGCTCCCGCTCCGGATGCGCCGGGTCGGCGATCCACCACCGCTGCACCGGCGTGTCGTCCACCCGCGCCATGAGCAGCCGGTCCGACTCCGGAGCCCACCAGAAGCCCCGCGAACGCCCCATCTCCTCGGCTGCGATGAACTCGGCCAGTCCGTACGAGACATTCTCCGACTCCGGCTCGGCGAGCGCCCGGTCGTCCTCTCCCTCGGCGCCCACCACCCGCAGGGCACCCCGCGCGACATACGCGACATGCCGCCCGTCGGGCGACGGACGCGGGTCGATCACGGGCCCCGGCACGGACAGTCCACGCGCCGTCCCGGCCCGCAGCTCGGCCGCGAAAAGCCGCCCCGACAAGGCGAAAGAGGCCAACTCGACGGCCGTGTCGGTGGCGTACCCGACGATGCCGGCCCCGCCCTCGCGGCTGCGTTCGCGCCGGGCCCGTTCCTCGGGTGAGAGGTCCTCCGAGGCACCGCCCAGCAGGGCGCGCGGGTCGGCCGCGACGCGCTCCGTGCCCTCCTCCGGGTCGAGGACCCAGAGCGAATTGGCCCGGTCCGTACCGGAACCGGAGCGCAGGAACACGACACGCGAACCGTCGGGCGCCACGGTGAACGAACGCGGCGCGCCGAGCGTGAAGCGCTGGGTACGGGCGTGCCGTCGGGGGAAGGAGTGAGGCTCGGTCGTCATGCCCTGACCATATTGGCCATGCGCCCCCTTGTGCGGCCGTGCGCCGATCGATGCGCGCAGAGGGATAGTTATGATCAATGTCGCATAGTGGGTATGAACCTGCTGGCTGCTGTACGGATTTGATGCCCCCATAGTCCGACCCCCCGCGCCCTCGTGGATCTTTGGAGGTGAACCGCCGTGGCACTCTCGATTTCGGCGGTGGTGCTGCTGGCGATCATCGTCTTCCTGCTGATCAAGAAGTCGGGACTGAAGGCGGGGCATGCGATCGTCTGCATGCTGCTCGGCTTCTACCTCGCCTCCTCGACCGTCGCTCCCACGATCAGCGAGCTGACGACGAACATCGCGGGCATGATCGGCAGCATCAAGTTCTGAGCGTCGTGGGACCTCGTAGGCTGGTCCCATGACGGAACTGCCCTCCCCCAAGCTCTTCGAGCAGGGGGGACCCCCGCCTCGCTCCGCGAGGCGTCTGCTGCTGGTGCACGCGCACCCGGACGACGAGTCGATCAACAACGGCGCGACCATGGCCAGGTACGCGGCCGAGGGTGCCCACGTCACCCTGGTCACCTGCACCCTCGGCGAACGCGGCGAAGTCATCCCGCCCGCGCTCGCGCACCTGACGGGCGCCGCCCTGGGCCGGCACCGTCACCGCGAGCTCACCGCCGCCATGGCCGAGCTCGGCGTGCAGGACTTCCGCCTGCTCGGCGGCGCCGGGCGCTACAGCGACTCCGGGATGATGGGCCTGCCCGACAACGACGACCCCGGCTGCTTCTGGCAGGCCGACGTCGACGAGGCCGCCGCGCACCTCGTCGAGGTGATCCGCGAGGTGCGCCCCCAGGTTCTCGTCACCTACGACGACAACGGCGGCTACGGTCACCCGGACCACATCCAGGCCCACCGCGTCGCCATGCGCGCCGCGGAGCTGTCCGCCGACGCCGGCCTGCCGATCCCCAAGGTCTACTGGAACCGGGTCCCCCGGCCGGTTGTGGAGGAGTCCTTCGCGCGGCTGAGGGAGGACCTGCCCGGCACGGCCTTCACCAAGGCCGCCGACGTCGACGACGTCCCGGGTGTCGTGCCCGAGGAGCGGATCACCACCGTGATCGACGGTACCGCCCACGCCGCCGCCAAGGCCGCCGCGATGCGCGCCCACGCCACCCAGATCACCGTGGACGGACCGTACTTCGTGCTGTCCAACGAACTCGCCCAGCCCATCCTCACCACCGAGTACTACGAGCTGGTGCGCGGCGAGGCGGGTCCCGGCGAGCGGGAGACGGACCTGTTCGGCGGTCTCGAGGAGGCCTCATGAGCGACCGGACGCCGATGCTGGCCCAGCCGATGCGCCCGCCCACCGCCGGACGCGTCGGCGCCTGCCTCGGGTTCTTCGTGCTCGGCGCCGTGGCCGGCGTCGCCGGGGCCCTGGTGCAGCCCGGGTGGTTCCCGGGCGGGCTGCTGCTCGCCCTGGCCGGAGAGGCCGGAGCGGTCCTGGGCGCCTCATGGGTCGTCCGCGGCCGGGCGGGAGGCGTCGCGGCCGCCGCCGGCTGGATGCTCGCCGTCGTCCTGCTCACCGCCAGCCGCCCCGAGGGTGACTTCCTCTTCGCCGCGGGGAGCGGCTCCTATCTCTTCCTGCTCGGGGGCATCGCCGTAGCTGTGATCTGCGCCACCCTCGCCCCGGGGCGGCAACCGGACGGCGGTCCCGTCCGACTTGCCAAGTGACGTACCACTTCGCCAGGACGTGGCCGTGGGGGTCCGGTGTGGGTTTCCACGGCGGTCACGGGATACGGGCGAGAAGTGGCCAGTATGGTGGTGCGCGCCGCCGAGCTGCCCGCGTGAGGTTGTGTCGGGCGGCGGAGCCAACCGGGAGAACCTGCCTTGAGTCGTGAAACTGACACTCCGTCCTCCGGGCCCAACGGGCGCGGCGGAGCCGCCTACCCGTCGGGTACGCCGCCGTACGGGATTCCGGCGATCTCCGACGCCGGTACGGACGCGGGCCGTTCCGCCACGCGGCCGGAGGAACGCAAGACCGAGACCACGCTGACGACCCGGATCCGGATCAACATCCCCGGGTCGCGGCCCATTCCGCCCGTGGTGGTGCGCAAGCCCGTCGCGGAGACGGAGGGCACGGCCGACACCGACACCCGCGGTGAGGCGCCGGCGACGCCGGGCACGGCCCCGTCCCCGTCACCGGTCGAGCCTCCCGCCGAGCACGGCCCGCCGGGCGACGACAAGCCGTCCAGTGACTGGTTCGCGCCCCGCAAGTCGGGCGGCGGCAAGGGCGGTCCGGGCGGCGGCTCCACCAACGGGGCCGGGATGCCGGGCGGTTCGCGTCCGACGGCGGGCGGTCCTGGTGCCGCGGCGCCGGGTTCCGGTGCCGGTGCGTCCGGTGGGACGCGGCCGGGTGCCGGGCGGCCCGGCGGTGTGGTCGGCTCCATGGGCGCGCCGGGCGGCTCCCGGTCGGGCGGTACGAACGGTGCCGGGCTTCCGGGCGGCGCGACCGGCGGCCCCGTCGCGCCCGGGCACGGCGGCGGCACCGGCTCCTTCGACGTCACCGAGGCCCTGGCGGCGGGCCCGCTGGGCAACGGCTCGCGTCCCGCCCCCGGCGGCGGCGAACCGCGCCGCGACGACCTGCCGTACTTCTCCGAGAACGGCCGCGACGGGCAGAACGGGCAGAACGGGCAGGGTGGCTACGGCGGTCCGTCCGGCGGTCCCGGGTCGCAGGGCCCGGCCGGCCCGACCGGCGGACCGGTCACCGGCGACGGCCCGATGGTGCAGCCGACCGGCGGCCCGGGCGGCTTCGACGCACCGGGCGGGCAGCGTGGCTCCGGCGGCTTCGACGCACCGGGCGGTCCTGGCGGCTTCGGCAACGAGCCGGGCGGACCGGGCGGCCCCAACGACTTCAACGCCTCCGACGGACCCGCTGTCTCCGGTGGCCCCGGCGCCAACGGCTTCGGTGCCCCGGGCGGGCCCGGCGGCCCTGAGGCGTTCAACGAGCCCGGCCGCCCCGGCGGCCCCGGAGCTCCTGGTGCCTTCAACGAGCCCGGCCGGCCGGGAGGCCCCGGTGCTCCCGGCGGCCCCGGCGCCATGGGCGGCAGCCCTGGCGCCCCCGGAGCGCCTGGCGGCCCCATGGGCACCGGCCCGCTCGCCGGCGCCCCCGGCGGCACCCCCGCTCCCGGCGCCGCAGGCCCCGGCCCCGGCGGTGGCATGAGCGACGACACCGCCATCCTCACCCCCCAGAAGCCGGCCCCCGAGCCGCCGGACGGCCCGGGCTACGGCCCCCGGCACGACAACGTCTCCGGGCACACCGTCACCAGCGGCATTCCCGTCGTACCGTCCGGCGGGGCCTCGCCGTTCGCCTCGGGCGCCCCCGGTGACGGCCCGGTGCCCCACGCCGCTCCGAAGCTGCCCGAGCCGGTCTCGCCGCCCCCGGCGAGTTCCTCGAAGGCGCCGAAGAAGAAGGGGCGCAGCAAGCTCGTGCTGGTGGCCGTCGGCGTGGTCGTCCTCGCCGGTGGCGTCTACGGCGCCGGTCTGCTGATGAACCGCACCGACGTGCCCAAGGGCACCACGGTGCTCGGCGTCGACATCGGCGGCACCACCCGCGACGGTGCCGTCAGGAAGCTCGACGAGGCCTTCGACGACCGTGTCGGCACGCCGCTGAAGCTGTCGGTGGACGGCAAGACCGTGTCCCTCGACCCGGACAAGGCGGGCCTGCAGTTCGACATGGACGCCACGGCCGACGCGGCGGCCAAGAGCGACTACAACCCGGTCTCCGTGATCGGCTCGCTCTTCGGCGACCACCGCGTCGTCACGCCGGTCATGCCCGTCGACGAGGAGAAGCTGCACGCCTCCCTGGAGGAGGCGGCGGGTGGCTCCGGCGCGTCGACCGACGGCACGATCGAGTTCAAGAACGGCAAGGCCGTCCCGGTGTACGGCAAGACCGGCAAGGGCGTCGACCTCGCCAAGTCGACGCCGGTGGTGGAGGAGGCGTACCGCACCCAGGTGGAGAACGGCACGCCCGGCACCGTGAACCTCCCGACCACCACCCGGCAGCCGACCGTCTCGAACGCCGAGGTCGACCGGGTCCTGAAGGACTTCGCGCAGCCCGCGATGTCGGCCAAGGCCTTCGTGCAGACCGACCCGGCGCACAGCATCCCGTTCGGCGCGCTGTCGCTGCCGAAGATCCTCAGCTTCAAGGCCGTCGACGGCAAGCTCGTGGACACGTACAACCTCAAGGCGCTCCAGGAGGCGTACGGCACGACCTTCGACGGCGTGCAGATCGAGGGCGCGAGCGGCAAGCGCGACGTCACGCCGCAGGACGTCGTCACGGCCCTGCGCAAGGCACTGCGCGGCAAGACCCCCGCGGAGCGCGTCGGAGTCATCGACACCAAGCCGAACTGACCTCCGGCCACTCGCCGTACGAGAGCCCCTGCCCGACGAGGGCGGGGGCTCTCGCGTCACCTCATCGGCATGACACCTGTCATGCGGCACTCCGGACACCCGGCACTGCCCCCGCCGGCACCCCCGAAGCCACGATGTCCGTATGACAACGACAGCTTCGGTGGTCGCGTTCGACCAGGTGAGCAAGGCGTACGACGCCGTCCGGGCCGTGGACGGGCTGACCCTGGACCTCAGGCCGGGGGAGACCGTGGCACTGCTCGGCCCCAACGGTGCCGGCAAGTCCACCACCCTCGACCTGCTGCTCGGCCTCAAGAACCCCGACAGCGGCACCGTCCGGCTCTTCGGCTCCGGCCCCCGGAAGGCCATCGTCGCCGGGCGGGTGGGCGCCATGCTGCAGAGCGGCGGCCTCATGGACGAGGTCACCGTCGCCGAACTCGTGCGGCTCGCCTGCGACCTGCACCCCAAGCCGTACCGGCCCTCGGAGGTCCTGTCCCGGGCGGGCATCGCGCCGATCGCCGAACGCAAGGTCAACAAGCTGTCCGGCGGTCAGGCCCAGCGCGTCCGCTTCGCCCTCGCCACCGCCGGCGACAGCGACCTCATCGTCCTGGACGAGCCCACCACCGGCATGGACGTCACCACCCGCCAGGCCTTCTGGGCCACCATGCGCGAGCAGGCCGACCAGGGCCGGACCGTCCTCTTCGCCACCCACTACCTCGAAGAGGCCGACGCCGTCGCCGACCGGGTCCTCGTCCTGCACCGCGGCCGCCTCCTCGCCGACGGCACGGCCGCCGAGATCAAGGCCAAGGCGGGCGCCCGCCGGGTCTCCTTCGACCTGGAGGGCACCATCGACGAACCGGCCCTGCGCGCCCTGCCCTTCCTGACCGGCATCGACATCTCCGGCCGGACCGTGCGCATCCAGTCCACCGACGCCGACGCCACCGTCCACGCCCTGTACGGCCTCGGCGTCTGCCCCCGCAACCTCGAAGTCGCCGGACTCGGCCTGGAGCAGGCCTTCGTCGCCATCACCACCGCCGAGGAGGCGAAGTCGAAGTGAACAGCCTGATCAAGCTGGAGCTCACCCGCGCCCTGCGCAACCGCAAGTTCCTCTTCTTCTCGGTGATCTACCCGTCGGTGCTGTTCCTGATCACCGCGGGCAACGCCGACAGCACCACCGAGGTCCCCGGAAGCGGTCTGACCCTCCCGACCTACATGATGGTCTCCATGGCGTCCTTCGGCGCCCTCACGGCCGTCCTCATGGGCAACAGCGAGCGCATCGCCAAGGAGCGGGAGGGCGGCTGGGTGCGGCAGCTGCGCCTGACCACGCTGCCGGGCCGCGGCTACGTCCTCGCCAAGACCGCGAGCGCCGCCGTCGTCAGCCTGCCGTCCATCGTCATCGTCTTCGCCGTGGCGGCGGCCGTGAAGGACGTGACCCTGGACGCCTGGCAGTGGCTCGCCCTCACCGGTGCGATCTGGGCCGGCAGCCTCGTCTTCGCCGCGCTCGGCGTCGCCATCGGCTATCTGGCCGGCGGGGACGCGGTCCGGCCGATCACGATGATCACCTACTTCGGCCTGTCCATGCTCGGCGGTCTGTGGATGCCCACGACGACCTTCCCGGGCTGGCTCCAGGACATCGCGAAGTGGCTGCCCACGCACGCGTACGCTGCCCTGGGGCAGGCCATCGAGCAGAGCCGGGCCCCGCACGTCCAGGACCTCGCCGTCCTCGTCGTGTCGTTCGTCCTGTTCGCGGGCGGCGCGGCCTGGCTGTACCGGAAGGACACCCTGAAGGCGTGAACGACGTCGGCGTCGGTATCGGGCAGCGCCCGGTCAACCGCAGGCAGCGGGTGGTGAAGTCCCTGTGGGTCGGCATCTGGCTGGTCTACCTGGGCGCACCCGTCACGGACCTGCTGCACGGCGGCCACAGCACGGGCGTGCGGATCCTCGGCTGGCTCGGCCTGGCCGCCTTCGTGGCCTGGTACATGGTCCTGGTCTTCCGTACCGGCCGCGGCGAGCGCAACGGCCTGGTGCTCGGCTCGCTCGGGGTCCTCGCCGCCCAGTCCACGCTCCTCGCCCTCACCCTGGGCCGCGAGTGGCTGGTGCTGTTCGTGTACGTGTCGATCGCGTCCGGCGCCGCCCTGCCGCTGCGCATGGCCCGCTGGACGATCCCGGGCGCCTGCGCGCTGCTGACGGCCGTGGCGTTCGCCGTGCCGGGCGGACACTCCTACCTGGCCGGGCTGCTCATCCCGGCCCTGCTCGGCGGCTTCGCGATGACCGGCGTACGCGAACTCGTCCGGACGACCATCGCCCTGCGCGAGGCCCGCGCGACCGTCGCCCAGCTCGCCGCCAACGAGGAGCGCCTGCGCCTGGCCCGGGACCTGCACGACCTGCTCGGCCACTCGCTGTCCCTGATCACGCTCAAGAGCGAACTGGCCGGGCGGATGCTGCCCGGGCAGCCCGACAAGGCGGCCCAGCAGGTCGCCGACATCGAGCAGGTCAGCCGCCAGGCCCTGGCCGACGTACGAGAGGCCGTCACCGGCTATCGCCGCCCCCGCCTGAACGCCGAACTCGCCGGTGCCCGGGTCGCCCTGACCGCGGCCGGCGTCACCGCCGAACTGCCCGCCGAACCCGGCCTCTCCGGCGTGCCCGAGGAGAGCGAGTCCGCGCTCGCCTGGGCGCTGCGCGAGGCGGTCACCAACGTCGTACGGCACAGCGGCGCCCGCCGCTGCACAGTCGAGCTGGTGGGCCGTCAGACCCTCGACGGGCCGGTACTGGAACTCGCCGTCGAGGACGACGGCTCGGGCGGCAAGGGCACCGGCGCCGGCAACGGCCTCGCGGGCCTCACCGAACGCCTCACCAAGGCCGGCGGCACCCTGGAGGCGGGCCCGTCCGAGCACGGCTTCCGCCTGGTCGCCCGCGTGCCGACGGCCGGACCGGCGGACGTAGGATCCCGGGCATGAGCCGCACGATCAAGGTCCTGCTCGCAGAGGACCAGTCGATGGTCCGCGAGGCCCTGGCCGCCCTGCTCGGTCTGGAGGAGGACATCGAGGTCGTGGCCCAGGTGGCCCGCGGCGACGAGGTGCTCCAGGCGGCCCGGGAGCACCCCGTGGACGTGGCGCTTCTGGACATCGAGATGCCCGGCGCGACGGGCATAGAGGCCGCGGCCCGCCTGCACGCCGAACTCCCGGCCGTGAAGCTGGTCATCCTCACCACCTTCGGCCGCCCCGGCTACCTGCGCAGCGCGATGGAGTCCGGCGCCGACGCCTTCCTGGTGAAGGACGCCCCGGCCGCCCAGCTCGCCGAGGCCGTCCGCAAGGTCCTCAACGGCGAGCGGGTCATCGACCCGACCCTCGCGGCAGCGGCCCTGGCGGAGGGCGCCAACCCCCTGACGGACCGGGAGCGAGAGGTCCTCCGGGCAGCCGCCGGCGGCTCCACCAACGCCGAACTGGCCACAATCCTGCACCTCTCCCAGGGCACGGTCCGCAACTACCTCTCCACGGCGATCCAGAAGCTCGCGGTGCGCAACAGGGCGGAGGCGGTCCGCGTGGCCCGCGAAAAGGGCTGGTTGTAAGAGCGCCCCGTCAGGGGCGCGGGGCTGTGTCGATATGCGGCTCCGCCGCGTGAGCGCGACAAGCCACAACCCACCCGCACTCGTCCGACAACACGAAGCCCTACGGCGAAACGGCTCAGTTCAACATCGCCCTGGCCGCCAAAGCCTCCCCCCGCATCCGCTCGGCCGCGGCCTGATCCACGGCCTCCACCACCTCCGCGTAGGCCTCCAACTCCGAGGCCCCACCGAGAAACTCCCCCCGCTGTACGAGCAACTGCGCCCGCTCGTACCGCAACCGCGCAGGATGAGACGGCAACAGCAGCGACAGCTCGACCGCCCACAGCGCCACGTCCGACCGCTCCGGACGGGCCGCGGCCCACGCCCGCACGTTGTTCAGGATCCGCAGCACCACCTCCAGCGGATCCGCCGGCCGCAGCATCGCCGCATCCAGCCGCGCCCCCGTCGCCCCGGCCACCAGCAACTCCGCATCGGCCCCGCTGAGGACCCGCCCCCCGTCGAACGGATCGGCGAGCACCTGCCCCTCGTCGGGCCCGAACCCGACCACGAAATGTCCCGGCAGGGCCACCCCGTACACCGGCGCCCCCGCCCGCCTGGCGACCTCCATCCACACCACGGACAGCAGGATCGGCAACCCTCTGCGCCGCACCAGCACCTCGTGCAGCAGCGAGGACTCCAGGCGCTGGTAGTCGCCCGGGGTGCCGTGGAACCCCATCCGGTCGCCGAGCAGCTCCCGCAGGGCGACCGCCCAGGCCCGCGGCCCGGCGGGCCGGTACGGCAGCAGCCCGGCGAGCCGGTCCAGTTCGACCTGCGCGGCGTCCAGGCCCGCCTCGTCCAGCTCCCCGTCCGCCTCCGCGCCCACCAGCAGGCACAGCGTCGACAGATCGGGCCGTTCGGACCGGGCCTCCTCGGCGAACCGCCGCCGCAGCTCGGCGGAACGCTCGGGGGACGGGGGATACGGGGGACGCATGGCTGCTCGTGCCCTCTCGCGACGATCGGTTACCGGCCGGTGCCGTCGGCGTCCGGCGCCCGGTAGTGGTGGTAGGCGTGGTGCGCGGCGAAGCCCATGGGGGCGTACAGCGCCCGCGCGCCCGCGTTCTCGGCCTCGACCTGGAGCCACGCGGCCGACGCGCCCTCGTCGAGCGCCCGGCGGGCCAGCGCGGCCATCACGGCCGTGGCGAGACCCTGCCGCCGCAGCGCCGGATCGACCTCGACGGCGGCGAACCCGGCCCACCGCCCGTCGACGACACACCGCCCGATGGCGGCCGGCCCCGTCGGCCCCGGCACGCTCGCGAACCACACGGAGGGCCCGTTCTGAAGCACCCGCAACGCCACCTCGCTCACGCCCTTGCGCTGATACCGGGCCAGCCAGGCCTCACCGGCCTCCCGGGACAGCACGACCCCCGCCGGATCACCCCGGTCGGCGATCGGCGCCAGCGGCCCGACCCACAGCTCGGCGGTCACCTCCCGCACCCAGCCCCGCCGCTCCAGCTCGGCGCAGAGCAGCTCCTGCGTGCCCTCGGCGCCGGTCGCGGTCTGGACGTAGGCGGGCAGTCCGCGCTCGCCGTACCACCGCCGCACGGCGTCGAGCGCCTCGTCGAGCGGCACTCCCGGCGCACCCAGCGGCAGCACCGAGTTGGCCCGCCGGGTGAATCCCGACGCGGCCCGCAGCTCCCACTCGCCGAGCCGCTCGCTCTCCACGGGCCGCCAGGCGCGCGCGGCGACCCGGGCCAGCTCCTCGTAGGAGGCGGCCGGACCACGGCGACGCGCCGGTGCGGAGGGCACGGTCTTGCCCGCCACCAGCGCGGATTCCGCGATACGGACGCTCTCACCACTCTTCCGTGTGATGAGCAGCACACCGTTGTCCCATGATGTGAGAACACCGACCGTGTCGGTGAACTTCTCACCCGGAGCCTCATGTTCGATCAAGCTCCGCACGGAGACCCGTTTGCCCACGTCAGCAGCGGTGATACGGACCTCGAGTCGCCCGGCGGCAGAGATTTCCACAGGTCAGTTCACCCCTCCTGTTCGGATCATGCCCAAGAACGGAGATACTAGGGGCGGGCATCGACGACGCCGCGCTCCCGCGCGCCAGGCGGCGGAGCCTGAGGAGGCCCGCCAGCGCCCTATCGAGGAGGAACGACAGCGTGACCTACGTCATCGCGCAGCCTTGTGTCGACGTCAAGGACAAGGCGTGCATCGAGGAGTGCCCGGTCGACTGCATCTACGAGGGCCAGCGGTCCTTGTACATCCACCCGGACGAATGCGTCGACTGTGGTGCCTGTGAGCCGGTCTGCCCGGTCGAGGCGATCTTCTACGAGGACGACACTCCCGAGGAGTGGAAGGACTACTACAAGGCGAACGTCGAGTTCTTCGACGAGCTCGGTTCGCCCGGCGGAGCCAGCAAGCTGGGACTGATCGAGCGCGACCACCCCTTCGTCGCCGCGCTGCCGCCGCAGAACCAGTAAGAGCGGCCCGCACTCCGTGCCGCCTCGGTCCCGTACGGCCCGATCACCCGTTGATCGCCGTACGGGGCCGAGGCGTTTGCCGTCACCGGCTCGTACGTACCAGAAAGTGAGCCAGAACCCGTGTCCGCAGTCTCCGACCGCCTGCCCACCTTCCCCTGGGACAAGCTGACCCCGTACAAGGCCACGGCAGCCGCCCACCCGGACGGCATCGTCGACCTGTCCGTCGGCACCCCCGTCGACCCGGTGCCCGAGCTGATCCAGAAAGCGCTGGTGGCCGCTGCCGACTCGCCGGGCTACCCGACGGTCTGGGGCACGCCCGAGCTGCGCGACGCGATCACCGGCTGGGTGGAGCGCCGCCTCGGCGCCCGGGACGTCACCCACCGCCACGTGCTGCCGATCGTCGGCTCCAAGGAACTCGTGGCCTGGCTCCCGACCCAGCTGGGCCTCGGCCCCGGCGACCGGGTGGCCTTCCCACGCCTGGCGTACCCGACGTACGAGGTCGGCGCCCGGCTGGCGCGCGCCGAGTACGAGGCCTACGACGACCCGACGGAGCTGGACCCCGAGGGCCTGAAGCTGCTCTGGCTGAACTCCCCGTCGAATCCCACGGGAAAGGTCCTGTCCAAGGAGGAGCTGACCCGGATCGTCGCCTGGGCCCGCTCGCACGGCATCCTGCTCTTCTCCGACGAGTGCTACCTGGAGCTGGGCTGGGAGGCCGACCCGGTCTCGGTCCTGCACCCGGACGTCAACGGCGGCTCGTACGACGGCCTCGTCTCCGTCCACTCGCTCTCCAAGCGCTCGAACCTCGCCGGCTACCGCGCGGCCTTCCTGGCCGGTGACCCGGCGGTCCTCGGCCCGCTGCTGGAGATCCGCAAGCACGGCGGCATGATGACGTCGGCTCCGACGCAGGCGGCGGTGGTCGCGGCCCTCGGCGACGACGAGCACGTCCGCGTCCAGCGCGAGCGCTACGCGTCCCGCCGGGAGCTGCTGCGCGAGGCCCTGGTCACCCACGGCTTCCGCATCGAGCACAGCGAGGCCAGCCTCTACCTGTGGGCCACCAGGGGCGAATCCTGCTGGGACACGGTCGACCACCTCGCCAAGCGGGGCATCCTCGTGGCCCCGGGCGACTTCTACGGCCCGGCCGGCGCCGAGTTCGTCCGGGTGGCCCTGACGGCGACGGACGAGAGGGTGGCGGCGGCGGTACGGCGCCTTTAGCCGCTGCCGCAGTGAGCGCATGCCCGAGGGGCCCAGGGAAGCTTCCCTGGGCCCCTCGGGCCTCGGACGTGGGGCGTGGCGTCAGCCGACCGGCAGGCCCTTCGTCGGCAGGGAGCCCGTGCCGCCCTTCTTCGCCAGGGAGTCCGTCGGCAGACCGCCCTGGGCGGAACCGGCCGCCTCGCCGACCAGCTTCCCGGCGGATCCCGTCGCCTCACCGGCCGCCTTCTGCGCGACGGGCGTGGCCTTCTTGACCGCCTTGCCGCCGAGCTTGCCCGCGGCAGGCACCGCCTTCTTGACGGTCTTGCTGCCGGTGTCACCCGCGGTCCTGGAGACGTCCGTCGCCGCGCGGTCGACGGTGTTGCCGGCGTTCGCCGTGTCCAGGGCGGTCAGCCCGCCGATGTTCGGGTTGGCCGGCAGCTCGGGGGCCGCACTGGCGGAGCCGGCCGCACCGACCCCGGCAGCCGCTCCCGCAGCGACGATCAGCGCGGCACGGGCGATACGGCGGGTCAGGGGGAGGGACATGGTGCTCCTTCAACGGGAGAGAACAGAGGTTCGTGAAGTGTCCGACCGACACCGGGCGTTGATCGACTGGCTGTGACCGCCCCCGGCTCGGACGCAGTGACTACCGCTTGAAACCCGCGAAGGTTGCGGCGCCGGAACGTAAAGAGTTGGTAATGCGTCGCATAATCGGCTGCGGACAAACGGGCGAAAAGACCCTCCCCGGAAAGCCCGCCGCATCCCTTCCGGCCCTGTGCGCCCAAGGGATTTCGGGAGTTCCCGGGTGAGCGCGCGAAAACCTGAGCACACCCTCGGTGCAGAGCCGCACGGATAACGCCCAAGGGTGAGTTCCCGTACCCCTGCGCGATCTAGTGCATCGTGACAATACGGACGGCGTCCGCGGTGCGTTCCGCACCCGCGGTGCCCTTCTCCGTGGCGGTGCGCCACTGGCTGGCGGTGTTCCCCGCCACCCACTCCCGCCCCGCGTAGGTGACGCGCGCGATGTGCAGCTCGGAGGCGTTGGCCACCGCCCAGTGCGCCAGCTGCCAGCCGCGCAGGCCCGGGTCCCGCCCGGTCGCCGAAGTGGTGTCGGCGGTCACCGGCAGTGTCACGGTCCGCCCGCCGGTACCGTCCGTGGCGCTCGGGGACGGCGTGGGCGTGCCCCTCGACGCCCCGCCCACCTCGGCACCGGCCGGGTCCAGCACATCGCGCCCGAAGTCACGCACGAGCGCGGCACGCACCCCGTCCGGGCCCGACGCCCGGGTCGCGGCCGGGCGGCCGTCGCAGGTCAGCGTGGCCGCGGACTGCCCGGTGAGGGCCGAGGCCAGCAGCGCGGCGTCCGGCTCGTGCTTGGCGTAGGCCTGCGGGAAGCCGCTGCGCTGCACGCGCTGTGCGGCGACGGTGAGCGGCAGCCGGGTGTAGCCGGGCACCTTGACCAGATGGTCGTAGAACTCACCGGCCGAGTACGTCGGGTCCATGATCTCCTTCGGCGTTCCCCAGCCCTGCGAGGGCCGCTGCTGGAACAGGCCGAGGGAGTCCCGGTCGCCGTGCTTGATGTTGCGCAGGGCCGACTCCTGCAGCGCGGTCGCCAGGGCGATGGTCACGGCCCGCTCGGGCAGACCGCGCGCGGTCCCCACGGCGGTGATCGTCGCCGCGTTCACCGCCTGCTCGGGCGTGAACTCGTACGACGCCCCGTCGCCCCTGCCGGAGACGACCTTGCAGCCCGGTCCGCCCGAGCCGCCGGTGACGTACTGCACGACGAGGTAACCGGCGACCGCGAGCAGGGCCACGAAGGCGGCCCCGCATCGGAAGAGGCGGCCGCGACGCTTGGGAGAGGACGGCTCTGGCACGCCGTACAAGGTACTGGAGAGTACGCAGTGGCATGAGCAGGGTGGGAAGAGTGAGGCCGGGGCCCGGCGCGTTAGGGTCGACCGCATGGCCGACACCTCGCTTGACCTCACGCTGGACGCCGCGGAGCTCACCGCCCGGCTCGTCGACTTCCGTTCCGAGAGCGGCACCGAGAAGCCCCTCGCCGACGCGATCGAGACCGCGCTGCGCGCCCTGCCCCACCTGACGGTCGACCGGTACGGCAACAACGTCGTGGCCCGCACGAACCTCGGCCGCTCCGAGCGGGTGATCCTGGCCGGGCACATCGACACCGTCCCGATCGCGGACAACGTGCCCTCCCGGCTCGACGAGGACGGCGTCCTGTGGGGCTGCGGCACCTGCGACATGAAGTCCGGCGTCGCGGTCCAGCTGCGCATCGCGGCCACGGTCCCCGCCCCCAACCGCGACCTGACCTTCGTCTTCTACGACAACGAGGAGGTCGCGGCCGAGCTGAACGGCCTCAAGCACGTCTCCGAGACCCACCCCGAGTGGCTGGAGGGCGATTTCGCGGTGCTCCTGGAGCCGTCGGACGGCCAGGTCGAGGGCGGGTGCCAGGGCACGCTGCGGGTGCTGCTGAAGACCACGGGCGAGCGGGCCCACTCGGCGCGCGGCTGGATGGGCTCCAACGCCATCCACGCCGCCGCCCCGATCCTCGCCCGCCTGGCCTCCTACGAACCCCGCTGGCCCGTCATCGACGGCCTGGAGTACCGCGAGGGCCTGAACGCGGTCGGCATCGGCGGGGGAGTGGCCGGCAACGTCATCCCCGACGAGTGCGTCGTCACCGTCAACTTCCGCTACGCGCCCGACCGAACGCCCGAGGAGGCCGTCGCCCACGTCCGGGAGGTCTTCGCGGACTGCGGGGTCGAGGAGTTCGAGGTCGTCGACCACAGCGGCGCGGCGATGCCCGGTCTGTCCCACCCGGCGGCGAAGGCGTTCATCGAGGCGGTCGGCGGCACCCCCATGCCGAAGTACGGCTGGACGGACGTCTCCCGCTTCTCCGCCCTCGGTGTCCCCGCGGTCAACTACGGCCCGGGCAACCCCCACCTGGCCCACAAGCGGGACGAGCGCGTGGAGATCGCCAAGATCCTCGCGGGCGAGGAAAGGCTGCGGAACTGGCTGACCGCCTGAGCCCGCCGGACGCCCCTCGTGTTTACGGCGCTCCATCGCGGACATGCTCACGTCCCTCGTTCGTAACCCGCGTAGATCTACGCTGAGGTGGAAATACAGGCACGACGGAGGGAGCGCACATGGCGACCGGCAACCCCGAGGGGAAGAAGCAGCCGCCGGAGGAGAAGCGCCTGGGCCCGGTCCTCCAGAGGCGGGACCAGGTGCAGGCCAGCACCACCGACCAGCGGCTGCTGGACGAGCGGGCCCCCTCCGACTGGGTCCACACCGACCCCTGGCGCGTGCTGCGCATCCAGTCGGAGTTCATCGAGGGCTTCGGCACGCTCGCGGAACTTCCTCCCGCGATCAGCGTGTTCGGCTCGGCCCGGACCCCGGCGGACTCCCCCGAGTACGAGGCCGGCGTCAGGTTGGGCCGGGGCCTGGTCGACGCGGGCTTCGCGGTCATCACGGGCGGCGGCCCGGGCGCGATGGAGGCGGCCAACAAGGGCGCCCTCGAGGCGAAGGGCATCTCCGTCGGCCTCGGTATCGAGCTGCCGTTCGAACAGGGCCTGAACCCGTACGTCGACATCGGCCTGAACTTCCGCTACTTCTTCGTCCGGAAGATGATGTTCGTCAAGTACGCCCAGGGCTTCGTGGTCCTGCCCGGCGGGCTCGGCACCCTCGACGAGCTCTTCGAGGCCCTCACCCTCGTCCAGACCCAGAAGGTCACCCAGTTCCCGATCGTCCTCTTCGGCACCGACTACTGGGGCGGTCTGGTGGACTGGCTCCGCGACACGGTGATCGCCCAGGGCAAGGCGGCGGAGAAGGACCTGCTGCTGTTCCACGTGACGGACGACGTGGACGAGGCGGTGGCGTTGGTGTCGAAGGAGGCGGGGCGCTAGAGGGCCGTCGAGCAGTGCTTCCTGCCCAACCGATTCGGGCGGCGGGTGGGCACGGGTTCCGGGGGTCCAGGGGGCGGAGCCCCCTGGTACCTCGGTCAGGCCAACCCCCGCCGGGCAACGGCAGGAGCCCGATGGCCCGCGATCGCCGCCACCATGTCCAGCACCTGCCGCGTCTCGGCGACCTCGTGCACCCGGTACACCTGCGCCCCGAGCCACGCGGACACCGCCGTCGTGGCCAGCGTCCCCACGACCCGCTCCTTCACGGGCCGGTCCAGCGTCTCCCCGACGAAGTCCTTGTTGGACAGCGACACCAGTACCGGCCACCCCGTGGCGACCATCTCGTCCAGCCGCCGCGTCGCCTCCAGGCTGTGCCGGGTGTTCTTCCCGAAGTCGTGCCCCGGGTCGATCATGATCGACTCTCGCGGCACCCCCAGCGCGAGCGCCCGCTCGGCCAGGCCGACCGTCACGTCCAGGATGTCCGCCATGACATCGTCGTACTCGGTCCGGTGCGGCCGCGTCCGCGGCTCCGCTCCGCCGGCGTGCGTGCACACCAGCCCCACCCGATGGCGCGCGGCGACCTCCGCCAGCCCTGGATCGACCCCGCCCCACGCGTCGTTCAGCAGATCGGCCCCGGCCTCGCACACGGCCTCGCCGACGTCGGCCCGCCAGGTGTCGACGCTGATGATCACGTCCGGGAACCGCCGCCGCACCTCCGCGACGAACCCGACCGTCCGCCGGGCCTCCTCCTCGGCCGTGACCTCCTCGCCGGGCCCGGCCTTCACCCCGCCGATGTCGATGATCGCCGCGCCCTCGGCCACCGCCTGCTCCACCCGCGTGAGGGCCGGCTCGTCGCGGAAGGTGGCGCCCTGGTCGTAGAAGGAGTCCGGCGTCCGGTTCACGATCGCCATGATCACCGGCTCGTGCGGTCCGAATTCCCGCCTGCCCAGCCTGAGCATCCCCTGTGACCTTTCCTGGTACGTCCCGTCTTCCGCCGCCTGCGACCCTAACTGTCAGACTCGCATGGCACGATCGGAGCCTGACAACATCCGACTCGGAGGACGTCCGCAGCGTCCGATCCATCCGACCGTGGGGGCCCCGCGATGGTTATGTTCCTGTTCCTGGTCGTCGCGCTCGCCGTCGTGGTCGCCGCGGTGACGCTCGCCGTGGTGGGCGGCGGCGAGAACGGCCCGCTGCCCGAGGCCGCCCCCGAGCGGCTGCGGGACCCGCTGCCCCCGGACCGGCCGGTCGACCGCGCGGACGTGGAGGGCCTGCGCTTCCCGCTCGCCGCCCGCGGCTACCGCATGGCGGACGTGGACGACGCCCTCAGCCGCCTGGGCGCCGAGCTCGCCGAGCGAGACGCCCGCATCGCCGACCTGGAGTCCGCCCTGGCCGGTGCCCGGTCGTCCTCCGCCCACGGGCCGGAGGCCGCCGCGGGGGAGAACCACGTCTCCATGGACAAGCCGAGGCCGGAGGACCGGCCGTGAGCGACGGCGCCGCCCTGGCCGGCCCGGACGGCGCACTGCGCTGCCCCTGGGCTCTGTCCGCCCCGGAGTACGTCGCGTACCACGACGAGGAGTGGGGCCGCCCCGTCCACGGCGACGACGCGCTCTTCGAGCGGCTCAGCCTGGAGGCCTTCCAGTCCGGCCTGTCGTGGATCACCATCCTGCGCCGCCGGCCCGGCTTCCGCGCCGCCTTCGCCGACTTCAAGATCGCCTCGGTGGCCGCCTTCACCGAGGAGGACCGCGAGCGCCTCCTGGCCGACGCGGGCATCATCCGCAACCGCGCCAAGATCGACGCGACCCTCGCCAACGCGCGTGCGCTGGCCGAATGGACCCCGGGCGAGCTGGACGAACTGATCTGGTCCCACGCCCCCGCCCCGATCGGCCGCCCGGCCCCGAAGACCCTGTCGGACGTCCCGCCGGTCACCCCGGAGTCGACGGCCTTGTCCAAGGCCCTGAAGAAGCGGGGCCTCCGCTTCATCGGCCCGACGACCGCATACGCGTTGATGCAGGCGTGCGGGCTGGTCGACGATCACCTGGAGACCTGCGTCGCCAGAAGCGCCCCGTAAGGGGCGCGGGGAACTGCGCGATCAAGCACAGGGGACCCGCAGCCCCCGACGGCGCTCCTGAACCCCGACTCACCGGCCCAGGTACTTCGGCTTCTCCTTGTTGACGAAAGCCTGGACCGCGATCGCATGGTCCTCGGATGAACCGGCCCGGGTCTGGAGCTCGTCCTCCTTGTCCAGGGCCTCCTCCAGGGAGTGCGTCAGCCCGTACGCCACCGACTCCTTCAGCGCCGCGTACGCCACCGTCGGACCCTCGGCCAGCGCCCGCGCCACCTTCTCGGCCTCCGCCCGCAGCTCAGCGGACGCCACCAGCCGATTGGCGATGCCCAGCTCGTACGCCTCCTGCGCGCTGATGCTCCGCGGGAAGAGCAGCAGATCGGCGGCACGGCCCGGGCCGATCACCCGCGGCAGCGTCCAGGAGATCCCCGAGTCGGCGGTCAGCGCCACCCCGGCGAAGGAGGTGTTGAACGCCGCCGAGTCCGCCACGATCCGGTAGTCCGCGGCGAGCGCGAAGCCGAAGCCCGCCCCGGCCGCCACCCCGTTCACGGCGGCGACGACCGGCTTCGCCGCCCCCGCCAGCGCCCGCACGATCGGGTTGTAGTGGTCCCGGACCGTGTTCATGGTCTGCCCCGAGCCGGTCTCCCGGTCCTGGACCAACAGCCCGATGTGCTCCTTGAGGTCCTGCCCGACGCAGAACGCCCGGTCTCCGGCGGCGGTCAGCAGCACCGCCCGCACTGCGGCGTCGCCCGCCGCCGACTCGACCGCCTCCCGCAGAGCGACCTTGGTCTCCACGTTCAGCGCGTTCATCGCCTCCGGGCGGTTCAGCGTGATCGTCGCGAGTCCGTCGCTCACCTCGTAGAGCACGGTGTCGGCCATGGCGTATCCCCTCCGGGTCGCGAAACGGGGACGTACCGGCCGGTACGCCCCGGGTCTGCAGGACAGCATGACGGAGATCGCGGGCGGGGAGCCGGACCGGAGGTGTGACCTGCGTCAAACAATTCTCGTCCGGATTGGTTCGGCGGAAGTGTGTGCGGTGGCGGAGTATCGCAGTCTCATCGCCGAATTGAGTGGTTTTGCTCGCGTGCGTTGCCCAAGCGATGCCGACTGATGTTGGTCATCGGGTCCTGAGATGCGGGATAATGGCTTGGAAGCAATGTGTTCGATGCCGGTGTCGCGTGTCCTGCCACAAGGGCCGCACGTGTGCCCTTCTCAGGGGCCGTCGGCTTTGACGATGAGCTGGGTTTCAGGAAGGGGAACGAGCATGGCGGCCATGAAGCCGCGAACGGGTGATGGCCCGCTCGAGGTGACCAAGGAGGGGCGGGGCATCGTCATGCGCGTTCCGCTCGAAGGCGGCGGTCGGCTCGTCGTCGAGCTGACCCCTGACGAGGCCGACGCGCTCGGCGACGCCCTCAAGAAGGTCGTCGGCTGACGCGCAAGCGACCATACCCTTTCAGTTGCCCCGGCATCACCTCGGTGCCGGGGCGGCTGTTTTCCCACCGATGACACTCGCCTGCCCCGGCCCCCGCTCCCCTAACGTGCGACCCGGCTAGCGTTTCACCGCGCACAGCAGCCCGTCGCCCACCGGCAGCAGTGACGGCACCAGCTCCTGGCTCTCGCGCACCGCGCGCAGCAGCTCCCGCAGCCGCAGCACCTCCGTGGGCTGCGGGCCGGAGTCCACCGTTCGGCCGTTGGCGAAGGCGCCCTCGAAGACGACCAGCCCGCCGGTGCGCAGCAGGCGCAACGATTCGGCGAGGTAGTCCATGACCTCCAGGCGATCACCGTCGCAGAAGACCAGGTCGTAACCGGCGTCCGCGAGGCGGGGCAGCACGTCGAGGGCGCGGCCCGGAATGAAGCGGGCCCTGTTGCTGGCGAAGCCGGAGGCGCGGAAGGCCTGACGGGCGAACTGCTGGTGCTCCGGCTCGGGGTCCACGGTCGTCAGGACACCGTCCGGCCGCATACCGTGCAGGAGGTGGATCCCGGAGACACCGCAGCCGGTCCCGATCTCCGCGACGGCCTTCGCGTCGACCGACGCGGCCAGCAACCGCAGCGCGGCGCCCGTGCCGGGCGTCACCGAGCGCAACCCTGCCTCGCGGGCCCGGTCCCGGGCCCAGTGCAGCGTTTCGTCCTCGGCGACATAGGCGTCGGCGAACGCCCAGCTCGTCTGCCGGTTGCCGGTAATGACCCTCTCCTGTCCCCGTGAATGCCTGGGCGTGACTGTATCCGTTGGGCACGGGAACCCGCAGATGGGACCGGTCGTTTAAAGGGATGTGCGAGCGGCGTGGGCCGGGACGGGGGGACAGGCAGTGGATCAGGACGCCGAGCAAGTGCCGACGCAGCAGTACGAGGCGTATCAGCGCAGATCAAATTCTCGTAAAACCACTTATCCGGTCCTAACGGGCGAGGTGGCTATGGTAGGGGCTCCACTGGACACCACCAGAGCTGACAGGGGAGGTGCGGCTGCGCCTGTGGATCGCGGAGGAGTGCTCCGGCGCTTCCTCGGACCGGCAGGCAGGCCGACATCTGTGAACGACACCGCTGCTGACCACAGTCACGCCGCTGACTTCGCCCAGACCGCGACCTTCACCACCGACGCGGACGGGCAGGCGTGGACTCCGCCCACGTGGGAGGAGATCGTCAGCACGCACAGCGGCCGGGTCTACCGGCTCGCCTACCGTCTGACCGGCAACCAGCACGACGCGGAGGACCTCACGCAGGAGGTCTTCGTCCGCGTCTTCCGCTCCCTGTCGACCTACACGCCCGGCACCTTCGAGGGCTGGCTGCACCGCATCACCACGAACCTCTTCCTGGACATGGTCCGCCGCAAGCAGCGCATCCGCTTCGACGCGCTCGGCGATGACGCGGCCGAGCGCCTGCCCAGCAAGGAGCCCACGCCGCAGCAGATCTTCAACGACGCGCACTTCGACGCGGACGTCCAGCAGGCCCTCGACACCCTCGCCCCCGAGTTCCGCGCCGCGGTCGTCCTGTGCGACATCGAAGGACTGTCGTACGAGGAGATCGCGGCGACCCTCGGCGTCAAGCTCGGCACGGTCCGTTCCCGGATCCACCGCGGACGCTCCCAGCTGCGCAAGGCCCTCGCGCACCGCTCCCCGGAGGCGCGCGCCGAGCGCCGCTCCTTCGTGCCCCGTGTACCCGCCCTGGGAGGAGGGGGCGCGAGCGCGTGAGCGGATCTCGGCCGAAAGCCTCCGAGGGTCACCTCGCAGAGCAGCATCTGGGAGACCGACTCTCCGCCCTGGTGGACGGAGAGCTCGGTCATGACGCGCGTGAGCGCGTACTGGCGCACGTGGCCACCTGCCCGAAGTGCAAGGCGGAGGTGGACGCCCAGCGCCGCCTGAAGAGCGTCTTCGCTGAGGCGGCCCCGCCGCCCCCTTCCGAGAGTTTCCTGGCCCGCCTGCAGGGACTACCCGCGGGCGGCGGCCCGGACGGTGAGATCACACCGCCGGGCGGAGGAGGGCTGCCCGGAGGGCTGTCCGGACGGTTCGGATCGTCCGGGGCCTTCGGTGTGAAGCGCGGCGAGCGGTTCGAGTTCGGGTACGCCCCGTCCCGGTCGCACCTGCCCGTGGTGCCCGCGCCCGCGGGCGTGAACCCCGCCCTTCCCTCCGACACCGGCGGCCCGCTGCCCGGCCACCGGGGCCTGCCCTCGGAAAGGGGCTTCCGCATTCACGACGTGGGTCGGCACGACGGCGACCGGTCGTCCTCGCGGCTGCGATTCGCGTTCGTGGCCGCCGGTGCCGTGTCCCTGGCGGCGATCGCGCTGGGCGGCGTCACCACCGGCACCCCGGCCGACGCGGAGGCCCGCGGTGGCCAGGGCTCGGGGAGCAACGTCACCCCGATGCGCACCCAGGGCACCGGTGCGGCGACGCCCGAGTCCCAGCGCCGCCGGACAGCGCCGCAGCTCGGGCAGGTGCACGGCGGGAGCATGCTCGGCCACGCCCCGGTCGCCCCGACCGAGGTCTCGGCCCCACTGCTGCCCGGAGTGCCGCCGGCCGCCCGGCACCACGCGTTCCACGCGCTGACCGCCCCGGTGGTGGCCGGAGCCGCCGTCATGTCCCCGTTGATACGTCCCCTCGAGGCGGCCACTCCCGCCGCCCTGACCTCGTGGTCCGCGGTCCCCGAGATCACGGCCCCGCTGCTCGCCGTGCCCCTCGCGGACCCGACCTCGTCCCCCTCGCCCCCCGCTTCCTCGCGCACGGCTCACTGACCGGCCTCTGCGCACCGGCCCGCGAACCTGATTGAATCCGGGGGTTGTCGCCCGCGGCCGAGGTGTGGCCGGGCGCCGGTTCGAGGAACTGCGGCCATCGCGACGAGCCGTGCCGCGGCTGTGGGGAGAGCATGAACGAGGGGAAGCCCACGAAAGCGAAGTGGTGGAGCCGTCCACGGCCGCAGGACCTTGCGGGGGAGCCGGACGGTACGGACCAGGTCGTGGCGGAGGACCCGGGCGGGAACGGTGTGCACGGGCCGGTGACGGCCCCGACCGGCCCCGACGGGGACTTCGAGCTGCCCCGTCCCGCGCCTCGGCCCGACGGAGACGAGGACGGGGACTACGAGCTGCGGCGCCCCGAGGCGGTTCCGGCCGAGACCGCCGCAAAGCCGACGGCGCCGGCGCCCGGGGCGGCGGCAGTCGGCATTGCCGGGTCGGAATCCGGAGCGGCGGAGACCGGTGAGGGCGTTGCCGGGTCGGCACTGAGGGTGGCCGAGACCGGTGACGGTGTTGTCGCGTCCGCACCCGGGGTGACCGAGACCGGCGATGGCGCCCTCGCCCCGGCCGCCCCCGGCGCGCACCTCGCCGAGGGTGCCGGGCAGGCCGCCGCCCGCGTCCCCGCTGCCAGGGAGGACGGACAGGGCGTTCCCGTCGCCCCGGTCTCACCCGCCGGGCCGGTGCAGGAGGCTCCGCGGCCGCTGCACGACCCCGACCCGTACAGCACCCCGCCCTACGGCGAACCCGGCCCCTGGGCGCCCGCGCCGCCCGTCCAGCACCCGGCGACGATCCCCGTGCAAGGCGGGGCGATACCGGGGCAGCCGAGCGTGCCGGGCACCGCGGCCGTGCCGTCGCCGCCCGAGCCGCACGGCACACCGTCCGCCCCGGCCACCGGCAATCCCACGTCCTCCGCTCACCCGTCGGCCGAGATGCCGCACCCCGGGGTCGTCGGCGACCCCGCGCCCGTGCCGACCGTGCCCGTCCACGCCGGCGCTCCGGCACCCGCCTCCACCCCCGACCCCTGGCAGCGTTACGACCCCTGGGCGGCCCCCGGTGCCGCCGGGGGACAGGGGCCTCTCCAGCAGAACGGCGCCGCCGTGCTCAGCACGGAGCAGCGGCGCAGGCGGGGCAGGAAGTCCCTCGTGCTCGGTGCCGTGCTGCTCGCGCTCGTGTCCGGGGGCGTCGGAGGCGCCGTAGGGACGTATCTGGAGCGCAACGGGGGCGTCGGGACCGTCGAGCTGCCGCAGGCCGGGAAGGAGGCCTCGGCGCGCGACGCCGACAGCGTGGCCGGGATCGCCGGACGGGCCCTGCCCAGCGTGGTCACGCTGCATGTCAGCGGCGCCGGCGAGCAGGGCACGGGCACCGGCTTCGTGCTCGACACCCGCGGGCACATCCTCACCAACAACCACGTCGTGCAGCCCGCCGGATCCGGCGGCGAGATCACCGTGACGTTCAACGGAGGGCAGACCGCGAAGGCCGAGGTCGTCGGCCGGGACAGTGGCTACGACCTCGCCGTGGTCAAGGTGAAGGGCGTCAGCGGACTCACCCCCCTGCCGCTGGGCAACTCGGACAACGTGCAGGTCGGCGACCCGGTCGTGGCCATCGGCGCCCCCTTCGACCTGGCCGGCACGGTCACCTCCGGCATCATCAGCGCCAAGCAGCGGCCCATCACGGCCGGCGGCGAGAAGGGCGACGGCAGCGACGTGTCGTACGTCGACGCGCTGCAGACCGACGCGCCCATCAACCCCGGCAACTCCGGCGGGCCCCTGCTCGACGCCCGGGCACGGGTCATCGGCATCAACTCGGCCATCCGCTCGGCGGACAGCGGCTCCACCCAGGACAGCGCCCGGTCGGGTTCCATAGGCCTCGGCTTCGCCATACCCATCAACCAGGGCAAACGCGTCGCCGAAGAGCTGATCAACACCGGGAAGGCCACCCACCCGGTCATCGGCATCACCCTGGACATGGACTACACGGGCGACGGCGCCCGCGTCGCCGCCGAGGGCAGTGAGGGCGGACCGCCCGTCACCGCGGGCGGCCCGGGCGCCAAGGCGGGGATCAAGCCGGGCGACATCGTCACGGAGGTCGACGGCCTGCGCGTGCACTCCGGCGAGGAACTGATCGTCAAGACCCGGGCCCACCGCCCCGGCGACCGGCTGGAGCTGACCGTCGAGCGCGGCGGCAAGGAGCGTAAGGTCTCGCTCGTCCTCGGATCGTCCGATGGCTGAGACATGACGTCCGGGCCCCAAGAGGACGTCTCAACAGCGCCTCACAACGGACCGACAAGGCAAACAATCGGGAAAGCGCTCACGCCTCCCGCACTCGGAGGTCCCGGGACAGTACCGGTCGGACAGGATCGCCGGGTACCGTGGATCCGGCCCGGACCACGGCACGACCCGCACCGACCACGAGGGCCGAGGACCGAGGACATCGCTAGGAGCTTCAGGTGTTCAATGACATAGGACCACTCGAGCTGGTGACGCTCATCGTCCTTGCCGTGCTCGTCTTCGGTCCGGACAAGCTCCCCAAAGTCATCCAGGACGTGACGCGCACGATCCGGAAGATCCGTGAGTTCTCGGAGAGCGCCAAGAACGACATCCGGGAGGAACTCGGTCCGGAGTTCAAGGACTTCGAGTTCGAGGACCTCAACCCCAAGACGTTCATCCGCAAGCAGCTGGACAACGAGGACCTGGGGCTCAAGGAGATCCGCAACGGCTTCGACCTGAAGAAGGAGATGGCCGAGGTCACCGACGCCGTCCACAGCCGTGACTCCGACACCTCCTCCGCCTCGTCCGCGGGTGCCGCCGGTTCGTCCGGTGGTCGCATCGACATGACGAAGAAGCCCGAGACGCCCGACCCGGACGACCGGCCGCCCTTCGACGCGGACGCCACCTGACGGACACGCCCAGCGGCGTACGACTCTGGTGCGTGACGCGTTTCATACTCCGGTCGGGCTGTGTACGGCCTGAACGGGGCGCCCGTGCGGCCCACGCGCCGGGCGGTTTCCCTGCTGCTCGCAGCGGTGTGGCTATGCTGCCGAGTTGTTGTGCGGACCGTGACGAGTACGCCCGAAGGGGGGCGGGCCGTACCGGTCCGACTAGAGCGAGGAGGCGTCCGGGCACATGGAGACGACGAGTCGGGCTGTCGCGCAGACGCCGGCCGCGGAGGGCGGGCAACAGGCCCCCTCCGCCCGGCGTACGGTCGACGACTACCTGCGTGCGCCCTTCCCGTGGTACGGCCTCGACGAGGCCTTCACGGGACCGCGCCGGCTGATGCAGGTGGGTACGACGGCCGACGGGGCCGTGGAACACGGGTCGATCGGGCACGGGGACGAACCCACCATTCGCAACGAGCATGCGGCCGGGGGCGATCAGGACGCCAAGGAGAAGTTCGCGGTCGTCGTGACCGTGGCGGCGAATCCCTCACGGCGCACGGCGGACGGGACGGGGCTCCTCGAGGCCACCTCGGTGTCCTCCGCGGCGTGGCTCGCGGGCGTCGGACTGCTGTCCTTCACCTGGCCCGGGCAGATGGACCACGCGCTGCGGGACGAGTGGCTGGAGCAGCAGACCGAGACGGCGTGGGTGCTGGCCGACGACCTCGACGGCTCCGACTGGTCGACGTTGTCGCTGCCGGTGGACGGGGTGCCGACGGTGTTCCACTACCGGGAGTCGGAGTTCGGCTGGGTGCTCGCCGGGTCCACCTCGGCAGGGGTGCATGTCGGGGCGTACGGCAGGGGCATGAGTGCGTACGGGCTTGGCTTCGCCGTGGTGAAGGACATCGCCGCGTACGCGTGAGTTCCCTGGGGCGCCGGGTTTTCGGCGCCCCTTCGCCGTGGGGCATTCGTACCTCTGGGCGGCTGCGGGTACGTCGTGGCTCGTCGCGCGGTTCCCCGCGCCCCTGAGTCAGTTCAGAACTTGTTCCTCGGGGTGATACCGAGCGACAGGCCCGACAGACCGCGCTGACGGCCGCCCAGCTTGCCCGCGATCGCCCGGAGGGCCGAGCCCGCCGGGGAGTCGGGGTCCGTGAGGACGACCGGCTTGCCGTCGTCGCCGCCCTCGCGCAGGCGGACGTCGATGGGGATGCTGCCGAGGACCGGGACGTTCGCGCCGGTCGTGCGGGTCAGGCCGTCGGCGACCGTCTGGCCGCCGCCCGTGCCGAAGACGTCGACCATCTCGTCGCAGTGCGGGCAGGGCAGACCGGACATGTTCTCGACCACGCCGACGATCTTCTGGTGGGTCTGCACGGCGATGGAGCCCGCGCGCTCGGCGACCTCGGCCGCCGCCTGCTGCGGGGTCGTCACGACCAGGATCTCCGCGTTCGGGACCAGCTGCGCGACGGAGATCGCGATGTCGCCGGTGCCGGGCGGCAGGTCCAGGAGCAGCACGTCCAGGTCGCCCCAGTACACGTCCGCCAGGAACTGCTGGAGGGCGCGGTGGAGCATCGGGCCGCGCCAGACGACCGGGGCGTTGCCCGGGGTGAACATGCCGATGGAGATGACCTTCACGCCGTTCGCCGACGGCGGCATGATCATGTTCTCGACCTGGGTGGGCCGGCCGTCGGCGCCCAGCATGCGCGGCACGGAGTGGCCGTAGATGTCGGCGTCGACGACACCGACCTTGAGGCCGTCGGCCGCCATCGCCGCGGCCAGGTTGACCGTCACGGACGACTTGCCGACGCCGCCCTTGCCGGAGGCGACCGCGTAGACGCGGGTCAGGCTGCCCGGCTTGGCGAAGGGGACCTCGCGCTCGGTCTGGCCGCCGCGCAGGGCGGACGCCAGCTCCTTGCGCTGCTCGTCGCTCATCACGTCGAGCGTGACGTCGACGCGGGTGACGCCCTCGACCGCGGAGACCGCGTCGGTCACGCGCTGCGTGATCGTGTCCCGCATGGGGCAGCCCGAGACCGTGAGGTACACGGTGACCGCGACCGCCCCGTCCGAGCCGATCTCCACCGACTTGACCATCCCGAGTTCGGTGATGGGCTTGTGGATCTCGGGGTCGTTCACCGTCGCCAGTGCCTCGCGCACCGCGTCTTCCATAGCCATAAGGACGATGGTACGGCGCTGTACCGGTGCGTAGGAAAGCGTCTCAGCGGTCGTCTGCGTCACGTCCCCGTGACCGTTCCGCCGGGAATACGACGGGGTCGTGACGGTGGCCGTTCTGCCGTTCCTCCATCTCCTTGACCATGTCCTGCAGCTCCGAGCGGATCCAGTCGCGGGTGGCGACCTCGCCCAGGCCGATGCGCAGGGCGGCGATCTCGCGCGTCAGGTACTCGGTGTCGGCGATCGACCGCTCGTTCTGCTTGCGGTCCTGCTCCAGGTTGACCCGGTCCCGGTCGTCCTGCCGGTTCTGCGCGAGCAGGATCAGCGGGGCGGCGTAGGAGGCCTGGAGGGAGAGCATCAGGGTCAGGAAGATGAACGGGTACTCGTCGAAGCGCAGGTGGCGCGGGGCGAGGCTGTTCCAGACCACCCACAGGATGATGACGACCGTCATCCAGACGATGAACCGCCCGGTGCCCAGGAAGCGCGCGATGCGCTCCGACAGCCGCCCGAAGGCCTCCGGGTCGTATTCGGGCAGGAACCGGCGTCGGCGCGGCAGTGGCTGGTCGAGGCGGGTGGTGCGGGGCCGGGAGGCGGCAGTGGCGCCCGCCGGCGTGCGTTCGCGCGGGCTCTCGCGCTCAGGAACCATCGGTCGCCACCTCCTCGTCCAGGTGGAACTCCGTCTCCCGCCAGTCCTCCGGGAGCATGTGGTCGAGCACGTCGTCCACCGTCACCGCACCCAGCAGCGAGCCGGCCTCGTCGACGACGGGCGCCGCGACCATGTCGTACGTGGCGAAGAACCCGGCGATGGCGGGCAGCTCCGCCTCCGGGTCGAGCGGCTGCAGGTCGGTGTCCAGGATCGAGCTGACCAGGGACGGCGGTGGCTCGCGCAGCAGGCGCTGGAAGTGCACCGTGCCCAGGTACTTGCCGGTCGGGGTCTCGTCCGGGGGTCGGCAGACATAGACCTGGGCGGCCAGGGCGGGGGAGAGATCGGCGTTGCGGACGCGGGCGAGGGCGTCGGCGACGGTGGCGTCCGGGCGCAGCACGATCGGCTCGGTGGTCATCAGACCGCCCGCCGTGCGGTCCTCGTACGACATCAGGCGCCGCATGTCGGCCGCGTCGCCGGGCTGCATCAGGCTCAGCAGCCGCTCCTGCTCGTCCGTCGGCAGCTCTCCCAGCAGGTCGGCCGCGTCGTCCGGGTCCATCGCCTCCAGGACGTCCGCGGCGCGCTCCTCCTTCAGCTTGCCGAGGATCTCGATCTGGTCGTCCTCCGGCAGCTCCTCCAGCACGTCGGCGAGCCGGTCGTCGTCGAGGGCGGCGGCGACCTCGGCCCGGCGCTTGGAGGAGAGGTGGTGCAGGACGTTGGCCAGGTCGGCGGGGCGCAGCTGCTCGAACGTGGCGAGCAGGCTCTCGGCGCCCTGCGCCTGCTCCTCCAGGGAGAACCCGGTGACGGCGGTCCACTCGACGGTCAGCGCCTCGCCCTTGGCACGCCGGAAGGCACCGCCCTTCCTGCCCTTGCGGACGAAGACCCGGTCGATCTCCCACTCCCGGCGGGCCGGCAGCTGATGCACCGACAGGTCCAGGACGGTGACCTCCTCGCCGGTCTCGGTGAGCGTCACGCGCCGGTCCAGCAGCTCCCCGAAGACCAGCCGCTCGGTGGGCCGCTGCTCGAAGCGCCGCACGTTGAGCACGCCGGTGGTGATGATCTGGCCCGACTGGATGGCCGTGACCCGGGTCATCGGCAGGAAGATACGGCGGCGGGTGGCGAGTTCGACGACGAGACCGAGCAGCCTCGGCGGCCGCTGCCCCACCCGCAGCATGACGACCAGATCGCGCACCCGCCCCACCTGGTCACCGGCTGGGTCGAAGACGGCGACACCTTGGAGGTGCGATACGAAGATCCGGGGGGCGCCCGCTGCCATGGCCGCGGCTCCTTTTCGTGCGGGGTGGTTCGTGGTGGCTGTCTGTGTGGCTGCTCTTGTGCCTGTGTCTTCCGAATTGCCCGCTCGGGTGGGCTTCAGGCTAGCCCGTCCTGATCGGTGACGCGTCGGCGGCCGGTCCGGACGGACTGGCTCCGATCCGCCCGCACGACCCCGGTACCCTGCGGTACGCCGTTCAGGTCTCCCGTCAGAGAGGCAGCCCCACCTGTGACTCCGATTCCCCAGAGCCGTGGCCGCCGTGCCGCACTCGCGAGCGCGACGTGCGCCCTGCTCGTGACGGGAACGGTGCTCACCGGCTGCGCGGAGGATCCGAACGAGGGCACCAACGGGGTCGGCAGACTCCCCGCCGCCAAGATCCAGGGCAAGACCCGGTCGGCCGCCGAGTCCGCCGGGGCGGTCCGGGTGCACGGCAACGTCGTCAGCGGCGGGCGGACGTACGCGCTCGACATGCGGCTGAAGGACGGCGGCGGCGACGGTTCGGTCACCAGCAAGGGCGCGACCTTCGAGCTGCTGCGCATCGGCGAGCAGCTCTACGTCAAGGCGGACGCCGAATTCTGGACTCACGGCAGCGGCCAGGGCGGGGGCGGCAAGGCGGACGCGGCGGCGGCCTCCAAGCTCGACGGCAAGTTCGTGAAGGTGCCGCAGGGCGATCCCGCGTACAAGAAGTTCAGCGGTTTCACGGACAAGGCTCTCCTCCTCGACGGTCTGCTGACCCTGCACGGGACGCTCGCCACGGACGGCCACGACGAGGAGAGGGGCGTCCGCACCATCCGCGTCACCGGTGACAAGGGCTCCGGCGGCACCCTGGAGGTCTCCCTGGAGGGCAAGCCGTACCCGCTGCGCCTGGAGCGGGCCGGCGGGGCGGGCACCCTCACGTTCTCCGGCTGGGGCGAGGACTTCTCCCTCAGGAAGCCGGAGAGGAACGAGACGGTGGACTACGGCAAGCAGCTGCCGTCGTCCTAGGCCGTCAGGTCCGTTTGCGCTTCTTCAGCAGCAGGCGGGGCAGCCCCGCCGGGACCGGCCGGCGGGTGATCGCCGGGGACGGCAGGGGAGGCTCGGAGAGCGAGCCGTCGGGCAGGGGTGCCGTCACCCCCGTCGGTTCCAGGCGCAGCACCCGGCACTCGCGGGCCCAGCGGTCGGTCATGGCCTCGCCGTCGGGCGCGTTCAGCCGTTTGCCCTTGAGGTCGGCGACCGCCGCGTCCCACGCCTCCGAGCCCGGGGCGAGCTCCGTGACCCGCGCCGTCCAGGTGGCCAGCCGGCCGCCCTTGTCCTTGCTGCGGACCGTCACCTTCGCCTCGGCGCCATCAGTCAGCCCCGGCAGCGGCTGCTCGCCCGGCCCGTCGCCGACCAGGCACGCGGCACCCTCGTGCCACACGTGCCACAGCGCACGCGCCGGGCCCTGCGGGCCCTGCACCCAGACGAGGCCGGACTTCTTCGTGGCCTCCTCGACGAGGGCCTGGTCGAGCAGCTCGCTTGTCATGGGGCCCAGCCTAACCAGGCCGCTCACAGCCATCCGTTCCGCTTCAGCGTGCGGTGGATGCCGAGGCAGATGACCACCGTGACGCCCATGATCGCCGGATAGCCGTAGCGCCAGTGCAGCTCCGGCATGTGGTCGAAGTTCATGCCGTACACGCCGCACACCATGGTCGGCACGGCGATGATCGCCGCCCACGAGGTGATCTTCCGCATGTCCTCGTTCTGGGCGACGGACGCCTGCGCCAGGTTGGCCTGGAGGATGGAGTTGAGCAGCTCGTCGAAGCCGAGGACCTGCTCCTGCACGCGGGCCAGGTGGTCGGCCACGTCCCGGAAGTACTTCTGGATGTCGGGGTCGATCAGCCGCATCGGCCGCTCGCTCAGCAGCTGCATCGGCCGCAGCAGCGGTGACACGGCCCGCTTGAACTCCAGCACCTCGCGCTTGAGTTGGTAGATCCGGCCGGCGTCCGAACCGCGCGGTGAGCCCTTGCGCCCCGGGGAGAACACCTCGGTCTCCACCTCGTCGATGTCGTCCTGCACCGCGTCGGCGACGGCGATGTACCCGTCGACGACGTGGTCCGCGATGGCGTGCAGCACGGCCGAGGGGCCCTTGGCCAGCAGCTCGGGGTCGTCCTGGAGGCGGTGCCGCAGAGCCCGCAGGGAGCCCTGCCCGCCGTGCCGGACGGTGATGAAGAAGTCCCGTCCGGTGAAGCACATGACCTCGCCGGACTCGACGACCTCGCTGTTGGCGTCGAGCTGGTCGTGCTCGACGTAGTGGATGGTCTTGAAGACCGTGAAGAGCGAGTCGTCGTAGCGCTCCAGCTTGGGCCGCTGGTGGGCCTGGACGGCGTCCTCCACGGCGAGCGGGTGCAGCCCGAACTCACTGGCGATGCCGGAGAATTCGGCCTCGGTCGGCTCGTGCAGGCCGATCCACACGAAACCCCCGTCGCGGCGCGCCAGGCGCACCGCCTCGTGCGGGGTCAGGGCGGTCTCGGTCTCGATGCGGCGGCCGTCGCGGTAGACGGCGCAGTCGACGACGGCCGAGGCGGCCGCGGGGCTGCGGGTGGTGTCGTACGTCCCGCCGTCCTTGCGCAGCGACACACGGGACGGACGGACGACTGCTGCGCGCAGGTCGCGGATCATCGACATGGCGGGCTCCTTCGCGGGCGGGCGACGAAACGCCGGCCGACGACGGCTGGAACTACCCGGAATGGGGACGTAGGGACTACAGATGTTTGGCACGTCCACAAAGCGGGGAGCACCGCACCGTCGCGGTGGTCGGTTTCGTCACTGATTCAGCTACTGAGGCAGATCAGGCAAAGCGAAACGAAGCGCTCTTCCGCGGTGAAGCGAGTGCGAGAGGTGGCAGCCGGAGACAGAAGCAGCTACATCGGCGGCGCGAAGAGCGTGGTGCTACTGCACGGTCGACTTCGATCCATTGCAGCCCCACCTCCTCCGGCCGGTCCCTCGTAAGGGAGTTCCTTCGGCGTCGGGGCTTGATCGCGACGCTTCTGCGTGCTGCCCCGAACCACCGGGCAAGAGTAGCAGCCGACACAACTGTCAAGGTGCTGCTTTGCCCGCTACTGGCGAGTTCTATGCTCGCCGCATGGCAGATGTTCTCCCTCTGGTCGAAGCCCGGTTGCGCAGCGCGCTGGGCGAACCGGACGCGCGCGCGGCGGTCACCTTCCTGGGCACGGACCGCATCGAGGTGCTCCGCTTCCAGGAGGGCGGCATCGTCCGCTACGCCTCGCTCGGCATGTCCGCGCACCCCATGACGGACCCCACGGCGGTGGTCGCCGACCCGGTCAAGGGCCCGCGCGCCGAGCTGGTCCTGTCGGTCCGGGCCGGGATCGCCGACACCGACAAGGTGCTCCGGCCGCTCGCCGTCCTCGCCGCGTCCCCGCAGGTGGAGGGGCTGGTCGTGGCCCCCGGGGCGTCCCTCGACGTCGGTGAGCCGCTGTGGCCGGGAGCTCCCTTCACGTCGGTGCTGGTGGCCGAGCCGGGCGGTCTGATCGAGGACCTGGAGCTCGACGAGCCCCTCGACCCCGTGCGGTTCCTGCCGCTGCTGCCGATGACCCCGAACGAGGCCGCCTGGAAGCGCGTACACGGTGCACAGGCGCTCCAGGAGAAGTGGCTCAACTCGGGGACGGACCTCCGGGATCCGTCCCGGAAGTCCGTCCCGCTGGAGTGAGCAAGCTCACCAACGCCACTCCGCGAAGCGTCAGTTGGCGAACGCGGCGACGCCGTCCTCGGTCGCGTGCTGCGGCTCCGGCTCCTCGGCCTCGTTCGTGAGGGCCTTGCGCCGTACGACGACCACGGCCGCGCCGGCGACGGCGGTGACGGCCGCCACCACGAACGGGATGTGGACGTCGGTCCACTCCTCGATCTTCGGCGCGAAGAACGGGGCGGCCGCCGCCGCGAACCAGCGCACGAAGTTGTAGCCCGCGCTCGCCACCGGCCGGGGCGCGTCCGAGACGCCGAGGGCCAGTTCGGTGTAGACGGTGTTGTTCACGCCGATGAAGGCGCCGGAGAGGATCGTGCAGACGACGGCGGCCGTGTGGGAGCCGTAGCCGAGCACGAGGACGTCGGCCGCGAGCAGCACCAGCGAACCGCCGAGCACCTTCAGCGAACCGAAGCGCTCCTGGAGCCGGGGCGCGACGATCACCGAGAAGACGGCGAGCAGCACGCCCCAGGCGAAGAACACCGCCCCCGACCGGTACGGGCTCATGTTCAGCACGAACGGCGTGAAGGCCAGCACGGTGAAGAACGTGTAGTTGTAGAAGAACGCCGAGACCGCCGCGGAGGCCAGGCCGCCGTGCCCGAGGGCCTTGAGCGGGTCCAGCAGGGAGGTCTTGCTGGCCGGCTTGGGCTGTTCCTTCAGGAACACCGTGATGCACAGGAAGCCGACGGCCATCAGGAACGCGGTGCCGAAGAACGGGTAGCGCCAGCTGGCGTCGCCGAGCAGGGCACCCAGCAGCGGGCCGCAGGCCATGCCGAGGCCGAGGGCCGACTCGTAGAGCAGGATCGCCGCGGCGCTGCCGCCGGCCGCCGCGCCGACGATGACCGCGAGGGCCGTCGAGACGAACAGCGCGTTGCCGAGGCCCCATCCGGCCCGGAACCCGACCAGTTCGCCGACGGATCCGGAGGTGCCCGCGAGCCCGGCGAACAGCACGACGAACGCGAGGCCGAGCAGCAGGGTCTTCTTCCCGCCGATCCGGCTGGAGACGAAGCCGGTCACCAGCATCGCGACGGCCGTGATGAGGAAGTACGAGGTGAAGAGCAGGGAGACCTGGCTCGCCGTGGCGTCGAGGCCCTGGGCGATGGACGGCAGGATCGGGTCGACGAGCCCGATGCCCATGAAGGCCACGACCGACGCCCCGGCGGTCGCCCACACGGACTTGGGCTGCTTCAGGAGTCCGCCCGCTCCGGCATCGAAGGCATCCATGGTGTGCTCCCTTTCCGAGACAGAAGTAGTTGGTATATACACACATTAAGTTAGAGAGGCTAATTAATGCAAGCTACATCTAGTGAGGGTGGTGAAGGGTTCCGTCCGGATGGGTGATCGTCCTTGACGCGGCGGGGCGGGGGTAGGACCGTGGGGCCCTATGAGGGGCGAACCCAGTTGCCCGAAGTGCGGTGGCCGGGTCAGGGCTCCCGGCCTCTTCTCCGACTCCTGGCAATGCGATGTGCACGGCACCGTCCATCCGGTGCAGCCCGTGATACCGCCCAGCGTCGACGCCCTCAACGTCGTGGTGCACCGCACCCGGGTGCCGCTGTGGATGCCCTGGCCGCTGCCGGTGGGGTGGCTGTTCACGGGGGTGGCCTGCGCGGGGGACGACCGAACCGGTGGCCGCGCGACCGCCGTGGCCTGCACGGGCCCCGGGCCGCTCGGCGGAATGGGCGAGCTGATCCTGGTGGCCGAGGAGCTCGGGGTCGGACTCGGGGCGCGCTACGCGGGCATGGACGGTCCCGACCCGGGGCCGCACATGAACGTGGAGAAACCGCCGCAGGCCAAGGTGCTGGCCGCCGGGCGCCCTACGCCGCTGTGGCACGTGGCCGGGGCGCCGGAGGATCGGGCGGTGTTCGCGGGGGAGGCGCTCGGGATGTGGCTGTGGGCCGTGGTGTGGCCCGAGCAGTCCGGGCTGCTGATGTACGACGAACTGGTGCTGGCGGATCTCCGGGAGGCGGGGGCCGAGGTGGAGCTGGTGCCGTGTGGGGCGTTGTCGCCGCGCCTGCTCCAGCCGTAGTGCCTTCGGGGGTGCGGGGTTCGCGTGCGTCGGCGGCTGCGGATTCGTTGTGGCCGGGCGACGCAGTTCCCCGCGCCCCTTGGAGAGCGTTGATGTAGGGGGCGCTTGCCGCGTTCAGGTGTGACATGGGGTGTTGAAAATACGGTTATCCTTGAGCAGCCCTGTTCGTGTCGTCAGTGTCTGGAGCTCGTGTCGTGCGTATCGATCTGCACACCCACTCCACGGCTTCCGACGGCACGGACTCACCCGCCGAGCTGGTGCGGAAAGCCGCTGTGGCCGGGCTCGACGTCGTCGCGCTCACCGATCACGACACCACGCGCGGGCATGCCGAGGCGATCGCCGCGCTGCCCGAGGGCGTCACGCTGGTGACCGGGGCCGAGCTCTCCTGCCGGATCGACGGCATCAGCATGCACATGCTCGCCTACCTCTTCGACGCCGAGGAGCCGGCGCTGCTCGCCGAGCGGGAGCTGGTCCGGGACGACCGGGTGCCGCGCGCCCAGGGCATGATCGCCAAGCTTCAGGAGCTGGGCGTGCCCGTCACCTGGGAACACGTGGCACGGATCGCCGGCGACGGGTCCGTCGGGCGCCCGCACGTGGCGAGCGCGCTCGTCGAGCTGGGTGTCGTGCCGACCGTGAACGACGCCTTCACGCAGGACTGGCTGGCCGACGGCGGCCGGGTCTTCGTGGAGAAGCACGAGACCGACCCCTTCGAGGCCATCCGCCTGATCAAGGGCGCGGGCGGGGTCGCGGTGTTCGCGCACCCCGGGGCGAGCAAGCGGGGGCTCACGGTGCCGGAGGCCGCCATCGCCGAGATGGCCGCGGCCGGGCTGGACGGCGTCGAGGTCGACCACATGGACCACGACGCGGACACGCGGGCGCGACTGCGGGGTCTGGCCAAGGAGCTCGGGCTGCTCGTGACCGGGTCCTCGGACTACCACGGCAGCCGTAAGACCTGCGTGCTCGGGGAGTACACGACGGATCCCGAGGTCTACGGGGAGATCACGCGGCGGGCCTTCGGGGCGTTTCCCGTGCCGGGGGCCGGCGGGGTCGTCTGAGGCTTCTCTCCTGTAGGTCCGTCTCTTTCTTCCCTGCTTCTCTTCCTCTCACCCGGCGCTGCCCGCTGCGCCCAGGCGTTCCGCCCTGCGTGACGCCTGCCCGCAGCAGCAGCCCCCTGCGCAAGGCTCACTCATGTTCGACCTCGCCGTCTTCGGCTCCCTGTTCCTGACCCTCTTCGTCATCATGGATCCCCCGGGGATCACACCGATCTTCCTCGCCCTCACCGCGGGCCGGCCCGGCAAGGTGCAGAAGCGGATGGCCTTCCAGGCCGTCTGCGTCGCCGGTGGTGTGATCACCGTGTTCGGGCTCCTCGGCCACCAGATCCTCGACTACCTGCACGTGTCCGTGCCCGCGCTGATGATCGCGGGTGGCCTGCTGCTTCTCCTGATCGCGCTGGACCTGCTCACCGGCAAGACCGACGAGCCCAAGCAGACCAAGGACGTCAACGTCGCCCTGGTGCCGCTGGGCATGCCGCTGCTGGCCGGGCCCGGGGCGATCGTGTCGGTCATCCTCGCCGTGCAGAAGGCCCACAGCGTCGCCACACAGGTGTCCGTGTGGGCGGCCATCCTCGCCATCCACGTCGTGCTGTGGCTGGTGATGCGGTACTCCCTGGTGATCATCCGGATCATCAAGGACGGCGGTGTGGTCCTGGTGACCCGCCTGGCCGGCATGATGCTCTCGGCGATCGCCGTGCAGCAGATCATCAACGGCGTCACGCAGGTGATCCAGCAGAGCTGAGGGCCCGCTTCAGGCCTGCTGATGCAGGACGCTGCGGATCTCCCGGGCCGGGCCGGGGTGGCCGAGGTACTCCTCGATCTTGTGCGCACGGTCGCGGCCGTTGGAGACGGCCAGTTGGCTGAGCTTTCCCCACCGTTCGTCCTCCAGGGGGCAGCCGATGGCCACCGCGTCGGTGGGGCACCAGACATTCACCCAGTTGCGCACCCGGGGCGGCTGGTGCGGACCGCGGGCGAGGAGCCGGTCGTTGACGCCGTCCAGGCCGAGCGGGCTGCCCGCGGTGACCAGCAGCACGGGGTCGAGGCCGTCGGGGATCCGGGTCAGGAGGTCCATGCCCACGACCGTGCCCAGGCTGTGCGTGACCAGCACCAGCTCGCCGCTGGTCGGCATCGTCTCCATGACGCTGTCCAGCACCGCCTGCCGCACGGCGCTGTCACCGAGGTACAGGTCGACGTCCCGCAGGAACGTGGCGATGGTCCACTCGTCCAGGTCCGACCGGGCGGCGAGCCAGCTCAGCGGCCGGTGCAGTGCCCCGACCAGGCCCGCACCGAAGCCCTCGGTGGCCGCCGGACCGTTCTGCGGCATGCCGGCCCGGGCGGCCGCCTCGTAGAGCAGCCGCTCGTAGGAGCCCGTGGGCGATTCCGCGGCGAAGACCTCGGCCGCAGCGGCGGCGCTCACCTGGTCGAGGCCGATGGTCCCGGCCGTGCTCTCCCTGCCGCTCACGAGGCCGTGCAGTCTCGTGCCGTAGAACGGGAACCACACGTCCTCCGGGTCGAGCGGCGGCAGGGACGCGAGGGTGAGCCCGTGGTTCAGGCCGGCCGTCCAGGAGCGGCGGAGAACCTCCGGGTTCTTCCCCTGCTGGTCCCGGCCGTGCAGGAAGACCAGGTGCCGGCGGCCGCCGAAGGCGGTGCCACGGGCCGGGAGCCCGGCCTGAGGTCCGCGGGGCGCGGCCTCGCTCCCGGTCGTGGGGACCGGCACCGGGGCCGCGGGGGCCGACGGGGTCGTGACGCCCGGCACCGCCGCCGTCCGCAGCGGTGCGCTGGGGGCCGGAGCTGTGGTCATGGCCTGGTCCAGGCCGGCGTCCGGGCCCATCTCGGCCAGCAGGGCGCGCCGCCCCGGGTCGAGGTCCAGCCCGGCCAGGTGCTTGAGGATCGAGCTGATCCGGACGCCCTCGTTGGCGACCCACTCGATGGCGTCGTCGCCGTCGCCCTGCTGCCAGGGCCGGCCGTCCTTGCGCAGGACCCGGCCCTGGTCATCCTTCTTCGGCACGCCGCTGTGGTGCAGCGCCACGACCTCCCACTGGTCGTTGAAGACGGGGGAGCCGGAGTTCCCCGGTTCCGTGTCGGTCCTGTAGTGCACGAAGTCGTCGAGGCGGACCAGCACCGCGTTGTCGCGGAGCGCGATCTCCTTCAGCCGCCCCGAGGGGTGGCCGATGATGTTCACCTTCTCGCCGAGCACCAGCTTGCCGATCTGCACGCTCAGCCGGTTCCAGCCGAAGATCTCGCCCGGCGCGGGGCCGTCCGCGGTGGGCGCCAGGGCCACGAGGGCGAAGTCGAGCCGCCGGTCCGCGGCGAAGAACGTCTGCGGGTCGAGCTCCATCCGGACCACGGTGTCGGGCAGGTTGTCCGCCGTGACCTGGGCGTTGAACTCCGCGAAGCAGGCCCGGGCGAAGCTCTCGTCGGGCAGGACGTGGTGGTTGGTCATCAGCAGCCGCGGTGAGACGAGGAAGCCGGTGCCGTGCGGCAGCTCGCGGCCGTCGCGCCGCAGGGTGATCCGGGCGACCGTGGCCCCGGCCCTGACCCCGCGCGGCAGGAAACTCCAGGCCTGGAGCTCGTTGGACAGGTCGATGATCCGCTCGTTGGCGTCGGGCAGATCCATGGCCTCGCGGTGGATGTCGGCCACCACCGCCGAGGGCGACAGGCCGCCCCGGTCGAGGATCCGGTCGGCGCGGACGGCCAGCGCGTCGGGGGAGTCCGGGAAGCGCACACCGGCCGCCAGCCGGCCCTCGACCCGCTCGCGCTCCGCGGTGGAGTCCTCGTAGCGCCGCGCGGCCTCGGCGGCGGCCTGCTGGAGCAGTTCCTTGTGTGACCGGTCCGTCACCGACATGTCCCACCGTCCTGTTCCGGTCCGCACTGTCCCCCTCAGCCAGTACGCCCTCGACCAGGGAGGTCCGCAACAGCGGAGCCCCCGCACGGCCGATGCCGGCGGGGGCTTTCGAAGTGTGGGAGAGCTGCGCGCGTTATGAGGCCGTGGTCTCGGCCGGGCGGATCCACAGGCGCTGCCCTATGGCGGCGGCCTGCTGAACGATGCGATTGACGGAGGCGGCGTCCACAACGGTCGAGTCCACAGGTGTGCCGTCGACGTCGTCGAGTCGCATGATTTCGAAGCGCAAGGGCTTCTCCCTTCGTCTGGTCATCCTCCTGAGGAGAACTACTTGAGTGGGTGGCCCACCAGGCTGCGGCGCTCGGTGTTCCATATGGGTCAACAGGGCTGCATGGTTCAAACATTCCCTACGCTAAGGAAATTTTTCGAACGGCTAATTACTGAGTCGTAAGAGTGTCGTTACGGGACCGACGGGGACCGGTTGTGTTCGCAGCGTGACCGCCGGGACAATGGAGGCGATGAACGACGACCTCACGGCCCTCAGTGCCCGCATCGACCGCACCAACGAGCTGCTCCAGCGCATGCTCGCCGAGGTGGCGAAGACGCCCTCGACCCACGCGATCTTCGTCGATGCCGGGTATCTGTACGCTGCCGCCGGCCGCCTCGTCGCCGGCACGGAGGACCGCCGCGCCTTCGACGTGGACGCCGAGGGCCTGATCGACGCGCTCATCGACAGGGCCCGCACGATCTTCGCGGACAGCCGGCTGCTGCGGGTCTACTGGTACGACGGCGCCCGGCGCCGCATCCACACGGCCGAACAGCAGACCATCGCGGAACTGCCGGACGTCAAGGTGCGGCTCGGCAACCTCAACGCCAACAACCAGCAGAAGGGCGTCGACTCACTCATCCGCTCCGACCTGGAGTCCCTCGCCCGGCACCGGGCCATCAGCGACGCGGCCCTGCTCGGCGGCGACGAGGACCTCGTCTCGGCGGTGGAGGCGGCCCAGGGGTACGGCGCCCGGGTCCACCTCTGGGGCATCGAGGCGCCGGAGGGCCGCAACCAGGCGGAGCCCCTGCTGTGGGAGGTCGACAGCCAGCGCACCCTCGACCTCGACTTCTTCAAGCCGTACGTCTCCCGCCGCACCGCCCCCGCCCAGGAGACGGCGGCGGAACGGCCCACCCGCGAGAACGTGCGGTTCGTGGGTGCGCAGATCGCGGCGAAATGGCTGGCGGCACGCGGCAGGGACACGCTGGTCGAGCTGCTTCCCGGGCACCCGTACCTGCCGGGCTCGGTCGACCAGGACCTGCTGGTGGAGGCGGAGGGCCTCCTGCAGTACTCGCTGCGCGGCCAGGCGGACCTGCGACGGGCGCTGCGGGACGGCTTCTGGGAGCATCTGCGGACGCAGTACTAGGCCGTCCCGGGAGCCGCCGGGAACCGGCCCCGCCCGAGATCGTCCCAGAAGTCCGCGAGGGCGTGGGCCGTCGGCAGGGGCCGGTCGGCGTTGGGGGAGTGCTCGGCTCCCGTGATGACCGTGCGGTGCGCGTCCAGTCGTTGGGCCATGTCGTCGAGGATCGCCACCGGCCAGGTGTCGTCGTGCGCGCCCGACAGCACATGGAACGGCAGCGGGACCGCGGCGAGTTCGGCCACGCGGTCCGGCTCGGTGCACAACTGGCGCCCGGTCGCGAGCAGTTGGGCAGGGCTGTGGCCCAGCCAGCGGCGGCGCAACTGGTCCTGGTCACCGAGGCCGCGGGCAGGCCCGCCGACCTCCTCCGGCGGCCCCATGGCCTGGATGGCCTCCCACACCTCCGCCATCGACAGCACGGCGAGCGCGTCCCGCAGCAGCTTCACGCGCTGCTGCTGGGAGACGGAGATCTCCGCCGGGCCGGACGAGACCAGGGTGAACGAGACGAAGGGGGAGTGGTCGAGCAGCACGGCCGCACGGGCGATCTGCCCGCCGAGCGAGTGCCCCACGAGGTGCACGGGTTCGCCCAGCGCCTCGGCCTGCGCGAGCACGTCCCGCGCCAGTTCCCGCTGGGCGTAGGCCGACTCGTCGTCCAGGGGCCCGTCCGACTCGTGCTGCCCCCGCCCGTCCACGGCGACGACCCGGTATCCCCGCTCCGCGAGCGGCTCGTGCAGCAGCCTGAAATCCTCCTTGCTCCCGGTGAACCCGGGCAGCATCAGGACGACCCCCCTGACCTCCGCACCCGGCTTCGGCGACGAGTCGACGACGGCGAACTCGCCGCGTGAGGTGCGCAGGGGGTAGGCGCGGGCGCCCGGGGGCGGGGGGAAGGCGGGGTGGCTGCTCACGGGGCGAGGGTAGCGGGTGCGGCCGGCCGCGTGGCCCGGGTGAGACACCGACGGCCCGGCTCCCCTGTGAGGGTGCCGGGCCGTAAGGGTGTGTCGGGCCTTTGTGGGGTCCGTGACGGGTTTGGGGGGTGGGGCGGACGTGTCGCTTGGCTGAGCGCTGACGGCCCGGCTCCTTGGTGGGGGTCGGGCTGTCGTGGAGGGGTGTGTGGGTCCGTGGTGGCGGTGGGTTCGGGGGGTGGGGCGGACGTGTCGCCTGGCTGAACGACGACGGCCCGGCACCCCGTGAGGGTGCCGGGCCGTCGCAGAGGAGCGTGTCAGCCCTCCGTGGGCTCCGCGGCGGCCGTGGCCTTGCGGGTGCGGCGGGCCCTGGGCTTCGGCTCCGCCGCGTCCTCGCCGGCGGCAGCCGTGGCGGCCGTTGCCGTCTTGCGCGTGCGGCGCGGCTCGGTGGCCTCCGGCTCGTGATCCGCCTGCGCGGGGATCCCGGTCGGCTCGGCGGCCTTGCGGGTGCGGCGGCGCGGCTTGGCCTCCGTACCCTCGGCCGTGTCGACCGCGGCCTCGGCCGCTGCGGCGGTCTTCCGCGTCCGGCGCGGCTTGGCCTCGACGGCCTCCGCGTCCGGGGCCGCGGCAGCCGTCTTGCGCGTCCGGCGCGGCTTCGCCTCGGCGACCTCCGCGTCCGGGACGGCAGCGGCGGTCTTCCGCGTCCGGCGCGGCTTGGCCTCGGCGGCCTCCGGCTCCTGGGCCGTCTGGGCCGGGATCTCGGCGACGGCCGGGGCCGGCTCGGCGGCCTTGCGGGTGCGGCGGCGCGGCTTGGCCTCAGCGCCCTCGGCCGTGTCGACGGCTTCCTCCGCCGGAGCGGCGGCCTTGCGGGTGCGACGCGGCTTGGTCTCCGCGACCTCGGAAGTCTCGGCCTCGGCCGTGGCCGCGGTCTCGGCGGTCTTGCGGGTGCGGCGGCGCGGCTTGGCCTCGGCGGCCTCCGCCGTGTCGACGGCGGCTTCGGCCGCAGCCGTCGCCTTGCGCGTACGCCTGGGCTTGGCCTCGGCCGCCTCGACGGCGTCCTCCGCGCCCGGCGCCGCTGCGGCCGTCTTGCGGGTGCGACGTGGCTTCGCCTCGGCCCCCTCGGCCGTGTCGACGCTCGCCTCGGCCTTCGCCGTCTTGCGGGCGCGACGCGGCTTGGTCTCCGCCGGCTCCGGCGTGGACTCGCTGGTCCCCTCGGCTGTGTCGAGCGCCGACTCGGCCGCGGACGCCGCCGTGGCCTTGCGGGTGCGACGGCGCGACTTGGCGGCGGCCTCGGGCTGTGCGGCATCCGCGGCGGCCGGAACCTCGGCGACGACCGCCGGCTCCGTGACCGACGGCGTCACCGCGGCCTCGGTCTCCACCACCGGCGTCTCCGAACGGCGCGTACGGCGCCGACGCGGCTTCGCGGCCGTCTCAGCGGCATCCGTGGCCGTGCCCTCCGCCGTCGCTACGGCGCTCTCCGCCCGCTCGGACGTGGCGGACTCGACCGCCGCGACCGGAGCCGGCTGGGACTGGGCCCCGCCGCGGGTGCGGCGACGGCGGCGCGGGGTGCGCGGCGCCGTCACGGCGTCCGACTCGGCGGCGCCGTCGGTGGCCGTGGTGCCGACGGACTCGGGAGCCCCGTCCATCGAGGCCCCGCCACGGGTACGGCGGCGGCGACGCGGCGTACGCGACGACCGCTCGTGGTCGGCCGAACGGGACTCGTCCCGGTCGGCCCGGCCACCTCGCCCGCCGCGTCCGCGAGGCCCGCGGCCGCCCGGCTCGCCCAGGTCCTCCAGCTCCTCCGCGTCCAGCCCGGCGCGCGTGCGCTCCGAGCGCGGCAGGATGCCCTTCGTGCCCTCGGGGATGCCGAGGTCCGTGTACAGGTGCGGGGACGTGGAGTAGGTCTCCGGCGGGTCGCTGAAGCCCAGGTCCAGCGCCTTGTTGATCAGCTGCCAGCGCGGGATGTCGTCCCAGTCGACGAGCGTGATCGCCGTACCCTTCGCACCCGCGCGGCCGGTCCGGCCGATGCGGTGCAGGTACGTCTTCTCCTCTTCCGGCGACTGGTAGTTGATGACGTGGGTGACGCCCTCGACGTCGATGCCGCGGGCGGCGACGTCGGTGCAGACGAGCACGTCGACCTTGCCGTTGCGGAAGGCGCGAAGAGCTTGCTCGCGAGCGCCCTGGCCGAGGTCACCATGGACCGCGCCGGAGGCGAAGCCGCGCTGCTTGAGCTGGTCGGCCAGGTCGGCCGCGGTGCGCTTGGTGCGGCAGAACACCATGACCAGGCCCCGGCCCTCGGCCTGGAGGATGCGCGCGACCATCTCGGGCTTGTCCATGTTGTGCGCGCGGTAGATGAACTGCTTCGTGTTCGCGACCGTCGCGCCCGCGTCGTCCGGGGAGGTGGCGCTGATGTGCGTGGGCTGCGACATGTAGCGCCGGGCCAGGCCGATGACCGCGCCCGGCATGGTGGCCGAGAACAGCATTGTCTGGCGCCGCACCGGCAGCATGTTGATGATCTTCTCGACGTCGGGCAGGAAGCCCAGGTCGAGCATCTCGTCGGCCTCGTCGAGGACCAGCGACTTGACGTGCTTCAGGTTCAGCTTCTTCTGCCCGGCGAGGTCGAGGAGCCGGCCCGGGGTGCCGACGACCACGTCGACGCCCTTCTTCAGGGCCTCGACCTGGGGCTCGTAGGCCCGGCCGCCGTAGATGGCGAGGACGCGTACGTTGCGCACCTTGCCCGCGGTCAGCAGGTCGTTGGTGACCTGCGTGCACAGCTCGCGCGTGGGGACGACGACGAGCGCCTGCGGGGCCTCGGTGAGGTCCTCGGGCTCGGCGCGCCCGGCCTCGACGTCGGCGGGGACGGTGACGCGCTCCAGGAGCGGGAGACCGAAGCCCAGCGTCTTGCCGGTGCCGGTCTTGGCCTGGCCGATGACGTCCTTGCCCGAGAGGGCGACGGGGAGCGTCATCTCCTGGATGGGGAAGGGGGTGATGATGCCGACGGCTTCAAGGGCTTCGGCGGTCTCGGGGAGGATTCCGAGCTCTCGGAACGTAGTCAGGGTGCTGCCTCTTCTGTGTGGGCGGCGCGAGGCGAGCGCGGGGTCGTGTCAGACCGTGCCGGGGACGTCGGCTGCCTACGGGCGGACCGTAGAGCACGGGACCGCGCCGACGCTCTAGCGCTCGTGCCGCTGAGGGTGTCCCCCTCCGGGTCTCGTACGCACTGTGGCGGACGGCCGGGGAGGGCTGTCGGGTCGGAGCCGATCGGGCCACCGACCGGGCATCCTCATACGTGCGGCCTGTCGAGGTACGTCGACGTACCAGCAGGCGCATTACCACCATACCCCGGAATCGCGCACATGCGATGGCCGATTCGGTCACGTAGTCGTCGTCACAGTGATTGACCAGGGCCTTACGCCCCCCGGCGGGCGGGCTATTGTGCGCTTCATGACGAGCTCTGACAAGCCTGAGAACGCCTCGGACACCGCCGCCGCCGAACCCACCTCAGTCGCCGCCCGGGACTGGGCGACGGCCTCCGCCGACCCGCAGTACCGTGCCGCGGTCGTGGATCTGCTCGGTGCGCTCGCCTACGGGGAACTGGCGGCGTTCGAGCGGCTCGCGGAGGACGCCAAACTGGCGCCGACACTGGCGGACAAGGCGGAGCTGGCGAAGATGGCGTCGGCGGAGTTCCACCACTTCGAGAGGCTGCGCGACCGGCTCGCCGAGATCGGGGAGGAGCCGACGAGCGCGATGGAGCCGTTCGTGGCCGCGTACGACGGTTTCCACAAGCAGACGGCCCCCTCCGACTGGCTGGAGGGCCTCGTCAAGGCCTACGTCGGCGACTCCATCGCCAGCGACTTCTACCGGGAGGTCGCGGCCCGGCTGGACTCCGACTCCCGCAACCTGGTGCTGGCCGTGCTCGACGACACGGGGCACGGCGGGTTCGCCGTGGAGAAGGTGCGGGCCGCGATCGACGCCGACCCGCGCGTGGGCGGGCGGCTCGCGCTGTGGGCGCGGCGGCTGATGGGCGAGGCGCTGTCGCAGTCCCAGCGGGTGGTCGCCGACCGGGACGCGCTGTCGACCATGCTGGTGGGCGGTGTCGCGGACGGCTTCGACCTCGCCGAGGTCGGCAAGATGTTCTCCCGGATCACCGAGGCCCACACCAAGCGGATGGCCGCACTGGGGCTGGCCGCCTAGTCCCTGTCTTCTGCCGTGGGTCGGCTGTGGGGCGCGGCGCCTTCACCTTCAGCCGGCCCCGGCCGGACGGCGCCCAGCCGTCCTTCGGCCGGTCCGCGTCCTCACAAGCGCCACCATCGGCGACCCGTCACGCGGTCGCCGACCGGCGGCGCAGTCTTCCCGAGGGGCGCAGCAGCAGCGACAGCGAGGCCACCGAGACGATCACCGCGCCGAGCAGGACGAGCAGTACGTGTCCGGCGTCCAGTGCGCTGTGCATGACGAAGGCCCCGAAGAGCGCGCCGGCGACTCCGGTCGACAGCACCATGGAGCGGGCCGGGAGACGGTGCGGCAGTCGGTGTGCGGCCGCCCACGCCAGAGCCAGGCCGAGGATCGCGGAGCTCAGCGCTTCCAGGAGCATGTCGGGGTCCCTCCCACACGGCCGGCCTGCCCAAATCGGTCGTAGCCCGTCTTACCCCTGACCTGCGGAATCCAATCCACCCCTGTGGGCGACTTGTGCTCCATCCGTGAAGGAACCGGTGCGCCGCAAGGGGAGCCGAGGGCTACGCGGGAGGAGTGTCCGAGGAAGAGCGCCGCAAACGGGGCGGGTCGGCAGCAACGCAAGCGGGGCGGGTCGGCCGAAGCCGTCCCGCCCCGCTCCACGCGTGCGCCTACAGTGCGCCGAAGCCCACCTTGCGCGGGGCCGGCTCACCGATCTCGACGTAGGCGAGACGGTCGGCCGGGACGAGGAGCTTGCGGCCGTGCTCGTCCACGAGGCTCAGCAGCTGCGACTTCCCGGCCAGTGCCTCGGCGACCACGCGCTCGACCTCCTCGGCGGTCTGACCGCTCTCCAGAACGATCTCGCGGGGCGCGTGCTGCACGCCGATCTTGACCTCCACGGCTATGTCCCTCCGACGGTCAGTGATGTGCGCGACCTTCCGCGCCGTACGCAGCACACATTAGCCCGGTGAGGGGACCTGCATGCTCCGCCCGAGAACGCCACGAGCGAACATCGGGCGGGAACAAAGGCGCCCGTCAGTGCTGCGGCTGGTCCATGCCGTGCAGCGGGAAGCCCGCGATACCGCGCCATGCCAGCGAGGTGAGCAGCTGCACGGCCTGGTCGCGCGGCACGCTGCGGTCGCTGTGCAGCCAGGACCGCGCCACCACCTGGGCGAGGCCGCCCATGCCCGAGGCGAGCAGCATCGACTCCGCGCGCGACAGGCCGGTGTCCTCGGCGATGACGTCGCAGATCGCCTCCGCGCACTCGTTCGTGACCTTGTCGACGCGCTCGCGCACGGCGGGCTCGTTCGTCAGGTCCGACTCGAAGACCAGGCGGAAGGCACCGCCGTCGTCCTCGACGTAGGCGAAGTAGGCGTCCATCGTCGCCCGTACGCGCTGCTTGTTGTCGGTCGTCGACGCCAGCGCGTTCCGTACGGCCTGGATGAGCGACTCGCAGTGCTGGTCCAGCAGCGCGAGATAGAGGTCGAGCTTGCCCGGGAAGTGCTGGTAGAGCACCGGCTTGCTGACGCCGGCACGCTCCGCGATGTCGTCCATCGCGGCCGCGTGGTAGCCCTGGGCCACGAAGACCTCCTGGGCGGCACCCAGGAGCTGGTTCCGTCGGGCACGGCGCGGCAGGCGTGTGCCCCGCGGGCGAACCGCCTCTGTCTGCTCGATGGCTGTCACGCCGCCTCCCATGTTCGTCCATGTGCGGATCTGGCCGCGTCGCCATCGTACTTTTCGGTAACCGTGGTGTGCGCGGTGAGAGCGCAGAATTTCACGGACCGGACGGATGCGAAAGCGGTTGCGAAGGTTTCAAACAGGGTCAGAGCGGGCAAAAAGCTGCCCCTTTCCTGTTCTGTGGCGCGGTTCGCCGCCCGTCGGCGGCGAGTGTCACCGGTAGTCGTCCTCGTCGAGCGAGACGATCCGGGCCTGCTCCACCAGGTCCGCCTCGTTGGCGCGGTCCGGGTCGACGGCGGTCAGCGGGTCGTCGCGGTCCGGCGCGATGTCCGCCTGCTGCTCGACCGCGTCGACCTCGGGCGCTTCGACGTCCAACTCCCGCGCCTCCGGCGCGTCCTCGACCTCGAACGTCTCCGGGTCGGTCGGGTCTACGGCCATGCTGGGCTCCCTTCCTACGAACGTCCCTGGGAATGCAGGGGCCACACGCGGGTGCCCTCTGTACGAGCCTAGGAGACACCCGATCCGGACGCTATGCGATCCGCGTCCGGGACGTGACGCGGTGATGCTCCCGTCGACCGCTGCCCTTCCGTCCCCGGGTGCCTGCTCTTCCGCGTCCTCAACTGGCCGAATCCTGTGACGCCGAACACAGGCGAACACATGAGTCACTGCGTGATCGTCTCGTAACATTGCCGCATGTCTTCGACCGAGCTGCCGTTCGTGCCGCCCGCCAATGTGCTGCCCAAGGTGGGGACCGTCCGGGTCGCGGAGGGTGAGCGGCTGAGGTCGGTCGAGCTGCCCGGCGTGACGCTCACCATCCGGTCGAGGCCTCCGGCGCGCGAGGGGCTGCCTCCCGCCCTGTTCGTGCACGGGCTCGGCGGTTCCTCGCAGAACTGGTCGGCGCTGATGGCCCTGCTGGACGACTCCGTCGACGGCGAGGCCCTCGACCTGCCCGGCTTCGGCGACTCCCCGCCACCGGACGACGGCGACTACTCCGTCACGGGGCACGCGCGCGCGGTCATCCGCTGCCTCGACGCCTCCGGGCGCGGCCCCGTGCACCTGTTCGGGAACTCGCTCGGCGGCGCCATCGCCACCCGTGTCGCCGCGGTTCGACCCGATTTGGTCCGTACGCTGACGCTTGTGTCGCCCGCTCTGCCGGAAATCCGCGTGCAGCGCACCGCCGTGCCCACGGGGCTGCTGGCGGTGCCCGGTGTCGCCCTGCTCTTCACCCGGATCACCCGGGAGTGGACGGCGGAGCAGCGGGTCCGCGGCGTGATGGCGCTGTGTTACGGGGACCCCGGGCGGGTGACGCCGGAAGGTTTCCGCAACGCCGTGCAGGAGATGGAGCGGCGGCTGCGGTTGCCGTACTTCTGGGACGCGATGGCGCGCTCCGCGCGCGGGATCGTCAACGCCTACACGCTCGGCGGCCAGCAGGGGCTGTGGCGCCAGGCGGAACGAGTCCTCGCGCCCACCCTGCTCGTCTACGGCGGCCGCGACCAGCTCGTCGGCTTCCGCATGGCCCAGAAGGCGGCCCGGGCCTTCCGGGACTCGCGGATGGTGACGTTGCCCGATGCGGGCCATGTGGCGATGATGGAGTACCCGGAGACGGTGGCCATGGCATTTCGTGAACTGCTCGAAGACTCGGGCGATTTGGGCGCACGGCGGGCCGGGCGGGCCGGCCGGCCGGATGCCGGGGGCGCCGCCCTCGACGGAGCGGGCACCGACGAGAGCATGGGGGGCTGAGGCGCGACGTGGGACGCCACAGCCGCCGCGGACCGGTCGTCAAGGACGACGGCGCGGACACGACCGCAGCACGGGACGGCCGGACCGGTGCCGCACAGGGGCAGAGGCCGGGCCAGGGCCACGCGCCGGACGCCGGCCGGGGAGCCAGGACCGCACAGCCCGGCGCCCCGCAGGGCGGCGGGCCGTCGCAGGGCCCGCGCAGGGTGCCGGGGCCGAGGCCCGCGCCGACGGACGGGACGCGGCCGCACGGCACCCCGCCGCACGGCATGCCACGCCTGCCCGACGGCTGGCACCCGGACGGCACACCGGCCCAGGGCGTCCCACGCCTGCCCGACGGCACTCCGGTACGCGGAGTACCCCGCCTTGCCGAGGGGACTCCCTCCCGTGGCGTTCCGGGGCGGGCGGACGGGACTCCGGCGCACGGTGTTCCGCGGTTGCCCGACGGGACCCCGGCGCGGGGTGTGCCGAGGCGGGCTGACGGGGCTCCGGCGCAGGGCCTTCCCCGGTTGCCGGACGGCACCCCCGCACACGGCTTCCCGCGAGCGCGCGGCGGGCATCCCGAGCAGCGGGAAGCCGGGGGCGGCTGGGGTGAGTTGAGGGCGAACGGCGGGGGGTCCGCCGGTGCCGGTGTACCCATACCGCGGCAGCGCCGGGCATCCGTGCCCGGGCCGCGGCAGGACTACATCGACGCCTTCGTCGACGAGGAGGACGACGTTTTCGCGCCCCGTACGCCCGCCTCCGCGCACGCCGCGGACGCCTACGCCTCCGTCACGGACTGGAACGTCGGCAGCCCCGCCGACTCCGGGTCCGGTCATGACGACGCGGGGCCCACCGGCACGCCCGCGCCGGGCAGGGGCGGCAAGGGCCGTACCTTCACCGGCATCGCGGCCGCGGCCGTCACCACCGTGCTGGCCGTGATCGTCGCCGGGCAGGTCGCCGACGACCATGGCGCCGCCGGCGTGCAGTCGCAGTCCGCCACCGACCAGGCCCGTGACGTCAGGGACTCCGCCTCCCGCGCGGACGGCCGGGCGCCCGCCCCTGCAGCCGTGCCGCTGACGTACGACGAGAAGATGAGCAGGACGTATCCGCTCGGCGCCACCCTCAAGGGCTCCGGGAGGTTCGACGCCGTCCCCGGCATCGCCGACGCGCCGGGTGCCGGGCAGAAGTTCACCTACCGCGTGGACGTGGAGCAGGGCCTCGGACTCGACGGCGCGCTCTTCGCGGAGGCCGTGCAGAAAACCCTCAACGACCAGCGCAGCTGGGCCCACAACGGCGCGCGCACCTTCGAGCGGATCTACTCCGGCAAGCCCGACTTCGTGATCACCCTCGCCAGCCCCGGCACCACCGCCGACTGGTGTGCCAAGTCCGGCCTGGACACCACCCAGGACAACGTCTCCTGCGACTCGGCAGCGACCGAGCGCGTGATGATCAACGCCTACCGGTGGGCGCAGGGCTCGGAGACCTACGGCGCCAGCAAGATCCACGCCTATCGGCAGATGCTGATCAACCACGAGGTCGGCCACCGCCTCGGCTTCAATCACGTCACCTGCGACAAGGACGGCGACCTGGCCCCGGTCATGCAGCAGCAGACCAAGTTCCTCGACCACGACGGCATCCACTGCCGACCCAACGCCTGGGCGTACCCGGGGAGTTGACTGGCGCGCCACGGGATGTGGCACGGCTCGCGTTGACATGCGCGCACTGATCGTTCATATTTCTGGGCATGTCGCCCCGTCACGTCTCCGTCTGCGCAGCCATCGAGCTGGCGCTCATCGGCGTGACCCCGCTCTGCGTGTCCGACATTCACTGTTGCTGACGCCCGCCCCCGGCGCGCGTCGCTCACTTTCCCCGTGACTTTGTCGCGGCTTTTCCGACGGCTCGGCGCCGGGCAGACGTCTGTCTTCTTTCGTCTCACCCTTCGTCTTTTCGTCTCGCGATACGAGAACTCGTGATCCGGGACTCCTTTCCGAGAGGTCGTCATTCCGATGCGCCAACCGTCCGTCACAGCGCGCCGCGTGGCCGCGGCATCCGTCAGCCTGGTCCTGGCAGCGGGTGCCGCCGCCTGTGGGCCGAAGGACAACGATGCCAAGGGCGCCGGTGGTGACTCCACGCCTCACAAGGGCGGCACGCTCACCGTGCTGAACGCCAACCCGCAGCAGGACTTCGACCCGGCCCGCCTCTACACCTCCGGCGGCGGCAACGTCCCGTCCCTGGTCTTCCGTACGCTCACCACCCGCAACCGCGAGAACGGCGCCGCCGGCGCGAAGGTCGTCCCCGACCTCGCCACCGACACCGGGCGTCCCAGCAAGGACGCGACCGTGTGGACGTACACCCTGAAGAAGGGCCTGAAGTACGAGGACGGAACCCCGATCACCTCGGCCGACATCAAGTACGGCATCGAGCGCTCCTTCGCCCCCGAGCTGTCCGGCGGCGCCCCCTACCTGCGGGACTGGCTGGTCGGCGCGGCCGACTACCAGGGCCCGTACAAGGACAAGAAGGGCCTCGACGCGATCGAGACGCCGGACGAGCGGACCATCGTCTTCCACCTGAACAAGCCCGAGGGCGAGTTCCCGTACCTCGCCACGCAGACGCAGTTCGCGCCCGTCCCGAAGAGCAAGGACACGGGCACCAAGTACGAGGAGCACCCGGTCTCCTCCGGGCCGTACAAGGTCGTGCGGAACGAGAACGACGGTGAGCGGCTGACGCTGGAGCGCAATCCGCACTGGTCCGCCGCGACCGACGCCGAACGCAAGGCCTACCCGGACAAGATCGACGTGCGGTCCGGCCTCGACTCGTCCGTGATCAACCAGCGGCTGTCCGCGTCCCAGGGAGCGGACGCCGCCGCGGTCACCACGGACACCAACCTCGGCCCGGCCGAACTGGCCAAGGTCACCGGCGACAAGGAACTCGCCGCCCGCGTCGGCACCGGGCACTTCGGCTACACCAACTACATAGCGTTCAACCCGACCGTCAAGCCGTTCGACGACCCCAAGGTGCGGCAGGCCATCTCGTACGCCATCGACCGGTCGTCCGTGGTGAACGCCGCTGGCGGGTCCGCGCTGGCCGAGCCCGCCACCACCTTCCTGCCGGACCAGAAGTCCTTCGGCTACACGCCGTACGACCTCTTCCCGGCGGGCAAGGCCGGCGACCCGGCCAAGGCCAGGGAACTGCTGAGGCAGGCCGGTCACGCGAACGGCCTCACCGTCACGCTGACGCACTCCAACGCCAAGGACTTCGAGACCAGCCCCGAGATCGCGACCGCCATCCAGGACGCGCTCAAGAAGGCCGGCATCACGGTCAAGCTGCAGGGCCTGGAGGAGAACGACTACTCCGACAAGATCCACAACGTGAAGTCCGAGCCCGGTTTCTTCCTCGCCCACTGGGGTGCCGACTGGCCCTCCGGCGGGCCGTTCCTCGCCCCGATCTTCGACGGCCGCCAGATCGTCAAGGACGGTGCGAACTTCAACACGGGCCTGCTGAACGACAAGTCGGTCAATGCCGAGATCGACGCGATCAACAAGTTGACGGATCTTGACCAGGCCGCCAAGAGGTGGGGTGCACTGGACAAGAAGATCGGCGAGAAGGCGCTGACCGTGCCGCTGTTCCACCCCGTCTACAAGCGACTGGTCGGCAAGGACGTCAAGAACGTCGTGATCAGCGACTGGACCGGCGTGCTGGACATCTCCCAGGTCGCGGTGAAGTGACGCCGTGAGTGAGGCACTTCTCGCCACCGAGGCGGCCGGGCGTTCCGGCGCCGGTTCCCGCTCGGCGTGTTCCTGCTCACCCTGCCCATCGCGCTGATGCAGGACGTCGCCGTCGCTGTGCTCGCGGCGTTGT
>NZ_JBEOXI010000013.1:0-61689 GCF_040296465.1 Streptomyces sp. NPDC002130 | reverse complement strand
CCTCCCGCCTGGACCTGGCCCTGCGCAAGCTGCTCGGCCTGGACGCCAAGCTCCGCCAGTACCGGGACGGCGAACGCTTCGTGCGGGCCGTCGTCGAGGAGGTCGGCATGGACGGCTTCAACCGCGTGTGGACCTCGCCCAACACCCTCCCCACCAAGTCGGAGATCGCCAAACCGGCGGACTGGGTCGCGCGGGTGCATCGCAGGGCCGAGTAGTGAACATGGCGGGAAGGTCGTGAAGGGAATCCCGCCGACGGCAGGCGAACGCCCCTGTAATCACCCGTCCGAGGGACCGTGAGGCAGGGGTAGGCGTGCAATGCTCGGGGAACGGCCCGGTTCTGTCACCATCTACACACTCTGCGTGACCGGCACGCGGGCTCACCCCCCGAAAACTTCATGAAGGGAACCGGACATGGGTCCCCATCCTGCGGTCGCGGCGATACGCCTGGCGGTCCGCCGCGTCCTCCACGACCTCCTCACCGAACACCACCGCGCCCCCGCCGCGGTCCCGCACGCCTCCCCGCACGAGCGCCCATCCCCGCCGCTCGTGCTCGTGGCGTGCTCCGGCGGCGCCGACTCGATGGCCCTCGCCTCCGCCCTCGCCTTCGAGTCCCCCAAGCTCGGCATCAGAGCCGGCGGCGTCACCGTCGACCACGGCCTCCAGGCCGGCTCCGACCTGCGCGCCGCGGAAGTGGTCCAGCGCCTGCGCGAACTCGGCCTCGACCCCGTCGACTCCGTCGCCGTCACCGTCGGCCGCACCGGCGGACCCGAAGCCGCCGCCCGCGACGCCCGCTACGCCGCGCTCGACACCGCCGCCGAACGCCACGGCGCCGCCGCGGTCCTGCTCGGCCACACCCGCGACGACCAGGCCGAAACCGTCCTGCTCGGCCTCGCCCGGGGCTCCGGCATCCGCTCCCTGTCCGGAATGGCCGCGGTCTCGGGGGCCGGCGGCCGTTACCGGCGCCCCTTCCTGGAACTCGACCGGCAGACCGCCCGCAAGGCCTGCATGGTCCAGTCCCTGCCCGTCTGGGACGACCCCCACAACGCCGACCCGGCCTACACCCGCTCCCGGCTCCGCCACGAAGGCCTGCCCGCCCTGGAGAAGGCCCTCGGCAAAGGCGTCGTCGAGGCCCTCGCCCGTACGGCCCGGCTCTCCCGCGACGACGCCGACGCCCTCGACTCCTGGGCCGGCCAGGCCGAGGCCACCGTCCGCGACGACGCCGGGCTCCTGGAGTGCGCCAAGCTCTACGCCCTGCCGCCCGCCGTACGCCGCCGCGTCCTGCGCCGGGCCGCCATCGAGGCCGGGGCGCCCGCCGGGTCGCTGTTCGCCCGCCACATCGAGGAAATCGACCGGCTGATCACCGGCTGGCGCGGCCAGGGAGCCATCAACCTCCCCGGCAAGGTCGTGGCCCGGCGGCAGGGTGGCAGACTGGTGATTCGGCAAGGCTGAACCACGACCCCTCCCCGCAGTCGCCAGGAGGGGCCGATCGGCCGGTGGGACGACCGAAAGTGATGCGGGTGGACGCGAAAGACATGGGTGCCGACCTCGAGAAGGTGCTCATCACCAAGGAAGAGATCGACGCCAAGCTGACCGAGCTGGCGGCGAAGATCGACGCGGAGTACGCGGGCAAGGACCTGCTGATCGTCGGAGTGCTCAAGGGCGCGGTGATGGTCATGGCCGACCTCGCCCGGGCGCTGTCCACCCCCGTCACCATGGACTGGATGGCCGTATCCTCGTACGGGGCGGGCACCCAGTCCTCCGGTGTGGTGCGGATCCTCAAGGACCTCGACACCGACATCAAGGGCAGGCACGTCCTGATCGTCGAGGACATCATCGACTCCGGCCTGACCCTGTCCTGGCTGCTCTCCAACCTCGGCTCGCGCGAGCCCGCCTCCCTCAAGGTGTGCACGCTGCTGCGCAAGCCCGAGGCCGCGAAGGTCGCCATCGACGTGGAATGGGTCGGCTTCGACATCCCCAACGAATTCGTCGTGGGCTACGGACTCGACTACGCCGAGAAGTACCGCAACCTCCCGTTCGTCGGTACGCTCGCGCCCCACGTGTACGGCGGCTGAGAACCCGGCCGGAGTGCCGTGACGGTGATCGGGAACCCCAGCGGACTTCCCGCCGTTGGAGCAGGCGTAGGCGGATCGCCAGCTGTCCCACGCGGCTTCAGGTGACAATGCTGGGGTACCGTCCGAAGAACAGTCTTTATCAAACTCACTATGGCAGGAGGGACGGGGCGGCACCGCTCCGTATGGATGGACGTGAAGCGATACTTCCGTGGGCCGGTCATGTGGATCGTGCTGGCCGTCCTCGCCGTGGTCGTGTTGATGCAGGTCGTCGGCTCGTCCGGCGGCTACAAGACGGTGGACACCGGCCAGGTCGTCCAGGCGATCAACCAGAACAAGGTCGAGTCGGCCAAGCTGACCACCGGTGACGAATCGATCATCAAGGTCACGCTCAAGGACGGCGTAAAGGTCGAGGACAGCTCGAAGATCCAGGCGAGCTACATCGGCACCCAGGGCGTCGACCTCGCCAACACGCTGCAGAACAAGTACCAGGACAAGCAGATCCCGGACGGCTACACGGTTTCGCCGTCCAAGCAGAACCCGTTCGTCGGCATCCTGCTCTCCCTGCTGCCCTTCGTGCTGATCGTGGTCGTGTTCCTGTTCCTGATGAACCAGATGCAGGGCGGCGGCTCCCGGGTCATGAACTTCGGGAAGTCCAAGGCGAAGCTCATCACCAAGGACACCCCCAAGACCACCTTCTCCGACGTCGCAGGATCCGACGAGGCCGTCGAGGAGCTCCACGAGATCAAGGAGTTCCTCCAGGAACCGGCCAAGTTCCAGGCCGTCGGCGCCAAGATCCCCAAGGGCGTCCTGCTCTACGGGCCTCCCGGCACCGGCAAGACCCTGCTCGCGCGTGCCGTCGCGGGCGAGGCCGGCGTCCCGTTCTACTCGATCTCCGGTTCCGACTTCGTCGAGATGTTCGTCGGTGTCGGTGCCTCCCGAGTCCGTGACCTGTTCGAGCAGGCCAAGGCGAACGCCCCGGCGATCGTCTTCGTCGACGAGATCGACGCGGTCGGCCGCCACCGCGGCGCCGGCCTCGGCGGTGGTCACGACGAGCGCGAGCAGACCCTGAACCAGCTCCTCGTCGAGATGGACGGCTTCGACGTCAAGGGCGGCGTGATCCTCATCGCCGCGACGAACCGGCCCGACATCCTCGACCCGGCGCTGCTGCGCCCCGGCCGTTTCGACCGGCAGATCGCCGTCGACCGCCCGGACATGCAGGGCCGTCTGGAGATCCTCAAGGTCCACCAGAAGGGCAAGCCGGTCGCGCCCGACGTCGACCTGTCGGCCATGGCCCGCCGTACGCCCGGTATGACGGGTGCCGATCTGGCCAACGTGCTGAACGAGGCCGCCCTGCTGACGGCCCGCAGCGACCAGAAGCTGATCGACAACCACATGCTGGACGAGGCGATCGACCGTGTGGTCGCGGGCCCGCAGAAGCGGACCCGGATCATGTCGGACAAGGAGAAGAAGATCACCGCGTACCACGAGGGCGGTCACGCCCTGGTCGCGGCGGCCTCGCCGAACTCCGATCCCGTCCACAAGATCACGATCCTGTCGAGAGGCCGCGCCCTCGGCTACACGATGGTGCTGCCGGACGAGGACAAGTACTCGACCACGCGCAACGAGATGCTGGACCAGCTGGCCTACATGCTGGGCGGCCGCGCGGCCGAGGAGCTCGTCTTCCACGACCCGACCACGGGTGCCGCCAACGACATCGAGAAGGCCACGGGCCTGGCCCGCGCGATGGTCACGCAGTACGGCATGACCGAGCGTCTCGGCGCGATCAAGTTCGGTGGCGACAACACCGAGCCCTTCCTCGGCCGTGAGATGTCTCACCAGCGCGACTACTCGGAAGAGGTCGCCGCGCTCGTGGACGAAGAGGTCAAGAAGCTCATCGAGACGGCGCACAACGAGGCCTGGGAGATCCTCGTCGAGAACCGCGACGTCCTCGACAACCTCGTGCTGCAGCTGCTGGAGAAGGAGACGCTCGGCAAGGAGGAGATCGCCGAGATCTTCGCGCCGATCGTCAAGCGCCCGCCGCGGCCTGCCTGGACGGGTTCCTCCCGCCGTACGCCGTCCACCCGTCCGCCGGTCCTCTCCCCCAAGGAGCTGGCTCTGACGAACGGGGCGAACGGCGCGACGCCGGCCATCTCCACCGCGAAGAGCACCGCGGCGGAGCCCGCCCCGGCGCCCGAGCGGACCCCGGAGGACCGCCCCGAGAGCTGACCTGAGCTCTCCCGGCGGCCCACCGCCCCGGAATGGATGCCGCGCCCCCCAGGTTTTAGCCTGGGGGGCGCGGCTTTTCGCCATTTCCGCAGGCCGCCCCGTGAAGGACACAGGAACGAGGCAGCAGATGACCGACCCCGTGAAGCTGGACGGCGAGGGCCAGATCGGCGAGTTCGACGAGAAGCGCGCCGAAAACGCCGTTCGCGAACTCCTGATCGCGGTCGGCGAGGACCCGGACCGCGAGGGACTCCGGGAGACGCCGGCGCGAGTGGCGCGGGCGTACAGGGAGATATTCGCGGGGCTGTGGCAGAAGCCCGAGGACGTGCTGACCACGACGTTCGACCTGGGGCACGACGAGATGGTCCTCGTGAAGGACATCGAAGTCCTCAGCTCCTGTGAACACCATCTCGTGCCGTTCGTCGGTGTCGCGCACGTCGGCTACATCCCGTCCGTCGAAGGCAAGATCACCGGCCTGTCGAAGCTCGCCCGGCTCGTGGATGTCTATGCGCGGCGCCCGCAGGTGCAGGAACGCCTCACCACGCAGATCGCCGACTCCCTGATGGAGATCCTGGAGCCGCGTGGTGTGATCGTCGTCGTCGAGTGCGAGCACATGTGCATGTCGATGCGCGGAGTCCGGAAGGTGGGCGCGAAGACGATCACCTCGGCCGTCCGTGGGCAGCTGCGCGACTCGGCGACCCGTAACGAGGCCATGAGCCTCATCATGGCCCGCTGACGCCGCCCTGCCTCACACCGTCGGGGCCACCCCAGTGCCGTCGTTCTCGTCGTCCTCGGGGAGTTTGCAGACGCGTTCCAGGAAGATGGCGGCCGCTATGACGCCGATGCCGGCGAGGACGGAGAAGCCGGCGTAGATGGCCTGGTCGCGGCGGGCGGGGATGTCGAGGGATTCCAGGAGGAAGACGCCGGTGCCGCCGTACATGCCGGCGACGAGGGCGGCGACCAGGGCGCTGGCGTGGCCGAAGACGACCGCGCGGGCCGCCATGAGGGGGTCGACGCCCTTCGCCTCGGGGCGGCGCTCGCGCTGAGCCTTGAGACGGGCGCGGAGGGAGAGCGCCGTGGCCAGCAGGACCACGGCGATCACGGCCAGGACGATGGGGGCGGCCAGCGGGACGCTCGGGAGCGTGCCGACCGAGTTCCACAGGCGGGCGCCCGCCCAGGACAGGACTCCGGCCACGACGAAGACGCCGGCCAGCACCCGGATACGCAGCTCTCTCACGGTGTCCCTTCGGTTCCCCCGGCTTCCGGCCCGGTTCGCGGCCGTCTCGACCTTAACGGCTACTCGGGCAGCCGGAGTTCCAGGTCCCGGCGGGGCGCGACCCCGGCCAGCGTGACGGTGTCGAGGAAACCGGCGACGGGACCGCGGCCGGGCAGCTGCGCCTCGGGGTCCAGGTCGTGCCAGGGCGCCAGGACGAAGGCGCGCTCGTGGGCGCGCGGGTGGGGGAGGGTGAGCTGGGGGTCGTCGGAGACGACATCGGCGTAGGAGACGATGTCGACGTCGAGGGTGCGAGGGCCCCAGTGCTCGTCCCGGACGCGGTGGAAGGCCTCCTCGACCGCGTGCGCGCGCTCCAGGAGCGAGGACGGCGGGAGGGTGGTCTTGAGGACCACGACGGCGTTGAAGTAGGCGGGCTGGCTGCCGGGGTCCACGCCCCAGGGCTCGGTCTCGTAGACCGGGGAGACGCCCTTGACGCGGACGCCGGGCGTGTCCTCCAAGGCGTCGATGGCTCCCTGGAGGGTCTCCAGCCGGTTGCCGAGGTTGGAGCCGAGGGCGACCACGGCCCGTTTGGGGTTGGACAGGGTCGTGTCGGCGGCGTCGACCTTCTCGACGACGGAGGCGGGCACCGGCTGTACGGTCGGGTCGGTCGGACCCTTGATGAAGGGCGCGGTCATACTCGGCTCCGGGTGATGGTGACGGTCACGTCGTCGAAGGGGACGGTGATCGGGGCGTCCGGCTTGTGGACGCAGACCTCGACCTCCTGCACTCCCTCGTGCTTCAGACAGGCCCGGGCGATGCGCTCGGCGAGCGTCTCGATGAGGTCGACGGGCTCGCCCTCGACGACGGCCACGACCTCCTCCGCCACGATGCCGTAGTGCACGGTCTTCGCCAGGTCGTCGTCGGCCGCGGCCGGTCGGGTGTCCAGGCCGAGGACGAGGTCCACGATGAAGGTCTGGCCCTCTGCGCGTTCCTCGGGGAACACACCGTGGTGCCCGCGGGCCTTCAGGCCGCGCAGCGCGACACGATCCACGCGAATCACTCCTGCAATCGTCGGTCAGGGCCGGTGGGTGCCATGTGCGGTCGGCACACCGGCCTCGGTCGAATCTACCTGCGCGCACGGGCGGGCCCGGGCCACGGGGTGGGGGGCTGCGGCCGGGCCCGGCAGGATTCATCCGGCGTTTCCCCTGGGGAACCCGTCGGTGCGCAGGTCGGTAGCCGCCCCTACCCGGACGTAGGTGATTCCAACCACTTCCTGGCGCGTACCCACTCAGGCGGGGGTGTCGTCCTGCTCGTCCTCGTCTGTTTCCGCCAGGACGGGGGAAGCGTGGTGCGACCAGATCTTCCACCCCTGGGGCGTGCGCCGGAACACGTTGGTGGCGACCACGAGCTGTCCGACGAGCGGGCCGAGCTCCTCGCCGGCGCCCTCGGGCGCGGGGCCGCCGCTGAGGATGTTCTCGGTGCAGTTGACCAGGGCGGTGTCGCCGGTGACGGAGACGTGCACGTCGGTGAGGAAGAACTGGATGTAGTCGGTGTTCGCCATGATCAGCGCGTACGACCTGAGGACCTCGCCGCGGCCGGTGAGCACGGGCCAGCCGGGGTGCACGCAGGAGACCACGCCGGTGTCGGCCGGGTCGTGGTACGTCTCGTCGACGCCCAGGTCGGAAGGGGTCAGCCAGAGCGACGCCAGTTCCTCGAAGTCGCCCTGCTCCAGTGCCTCGTAGAAGGCGGTGTTGGCGGCCTCGACCTGTTCGACGTCGGTGTGCGGGGCGCTCACCGGGCTCCTTCTGCGCCGGTGCGTGCTCCTTCGATGGCGCGGGCGACCCGTACGGCGTCCGCGGTGGCGCGCACCTCGTGGACGCGGACCGCCCATGCGCCGGCGTGCGCCGCGAGCGCGGAGACGGCCGCGGTGGCCGCGTCGCGTTCGCGTGCGGGCGGCGGGGGGCCGTCGGGGCCGGCGAGGACCCGGCCGAGGAAGCGTTTGCGGGAGGCGGCGACGAGCAGCGGGTGGCCGAGGGCCAGGACCCGGTCGAGGCCCGCGAGGAGGGCGAGGTCGTGCTCGGCGTCCTTGGAGAAGCCGAGGCCGGGGTCGACGATGACGCGGTCGGGGGCGATGCCGCCGGCCAGGACGGCCTCCACGCGCGCGTGCAGTTCGTCGACGACCTCGGTGACGACGTCGGCGTACTCGCCCCGGACGTTGCCGCCCTGGAGGAAGCCGCGCCAGTGCATGACGACGAAGGGGGCTCCGGCGTCGGCTACGGCCGGGATCATGCGGGGGTCGGCGAGGCCGCCGCTGACGTCGTTGACGAGGGCGGCACCGGACGCGAGGGCCCGTTCGGCGACGGAGGCGCGCATGGTGTCGACGGAGACCGTGACGCCCTCGGAGGCCAGGCCGCGGACGACGGGGATGACACGCCGCAGTTCCTCGTCCTCGTCGACCCGGGTGGCGCCGGGGCGGGTGGACTCGCCGCCGACGTCGACCAGGTCCGCGCCCTCGGTGACCAGGTCGAGGCCGCGTTTGACGGCGGCCGTGGTGTCGAAGAAGCGGCCGCCGTCGGAGAAGGAGTCGGGGGTGACGTTCACGACTCCCATGACCGCGCAGCGGTCCCGTTCCGGTAGGCCCGCCACGCGCCCGCGTCCGCTCTGGTTGCTCATATGTTCAGCGTAGGCCCCGGCGGGGGCCGTCCGGCGCTGCGGCCCGGGCGACGGTCCCGGGCGGGGCGGCCTCACGCCGCACGGACGTCCCGTTCCGTCGGGGTGCCGTGGGCGCACGGGCGGGGGGTGGCCAGGCGCCGGCGGCGCAGGAAGCGCGGCAGGGGCAGGGCGAGGTTGACGAAGCCCTCGGCCTGCATGGCGGCGAACCCGATCCGGGGCAGGTCGGCGGAGGCCCGGTAGACGACGAAGCGCGGTTCCCAGCGCGGCTGGAACTTGGCGTTGAACTTGTACAGGGACTCGATCTGGAACCAGCGGGAGAGGAAGACCAGCAGTCCGCGCCAGGCGCGCAGCACCGGGCCGGCGCCGATCTTCTCGCCGCGTGCGAGGGCCGCGCGGAACATGGCGAAGTTGAGGGACACGCGCGCGACGCCCAGCTTGGGGGCGGCCTGGAGGGCGGCCACGATGAGCAGTTCGTTCATGCCGGGGTCGGCGGAGCGGTCGCGGCGCATGAGGTCCAGGGAGACGCCGTCGAGGCCCCACGGCACGAAGTGCAGGATCGCCTTCAGATCGCCGTAGGGGCCCGGGTGGTCGTCCTGCTTGTGGGCGGTGGCGATGAGGCAGTCGCCGTCGGCGGGGTCGCCGACCCGGCCCAGCGCCATGGAGAAGCCGCGTTCGGTGTCGGTGCCGCGCCAGTCGTCGGCGGCGCGGCGGATGCGCTCCAGTTCGGCCTCGCCGAGGTCACGGACACGTCGTACCCGGGTTTCGTAACCGGCGCGCTCGATGCGCTTGACCATCTGGCGCACGTTGCGCATCGCGCGGCCGGCGAGAGAGAAATCCGCGACGTCCACCACCGCCTCGTCGCCCAGTTCGAGGGCGTCGAGCCCGGTCTCGCGGGTCCACACCTCGCCGCCGGTCTCGGAGCAGCCCATGACGGCGGGGGTCCAGGAGTGGGCCCTGGCCTCGTCCATGAACCGTTCGATGGCGCCGGGCCAGGCCTCGACGTCGCCGATCGGGTCGCCGCTGGCGAGCATCACGCCGGAGACGACGCGGTAGGTGACCGCCGCCTTGCCGCTCGGGGAGAAGACGACGGCCTTGTCGCGGCGCAGCGCGAAGTGGCCCAGGGAGTCGCGGCGCCCGTGCTTGTCCAGCAGGGCGCGCAGCAGGGCCTCGTCCTCCTCGGTGAGCCGTGCGGCCGGGTGCTCGGGGCGGAAGGCCAGGTAGATGGTGGTGACGGCGGTGAGCAGGCCGAGGGCGCCGAGTGAGAAGGCGACGGTCCAGGAGGTGTCGCCCCGGTAGTCGACCGGGCCTTCGAAGCCGAACAGGCCGTAGATGACGTGGGTGATGCGGTCGGCGAGGCTGGGGTCGCCGACGATGCGCCCGCTGTGGACGCTGACGACGAGCAGTCCGAGCGCGAGCGAACCGGCGCTCATGAGCACGAAGTTGGCGAGGGCCTTCCAGCGGCTGCGCGGGTCGGGCAGGGCGTTGAACTGGTCGCGGTGGCGCAGCAGGGGCGCCAGCAGTACCAGGGAGATCAGCACGCCCACGAGCGAGTGCCGGTAGGTGAACTGGGCGACGGCACCGGCGGGCAGGAGCGCCACCGCGGCCCGCCAGGCCCGGCGCTTGCCGCGCTTGAGGCCGTGGGCGAGCAGCAGCAACAGCACGCCGGTGCTGAGGGACAGGGCGGCCGCGAACGGGCCGAGCGCGCCGGGCAGGACCTCGGCGATGGCGTGCATCCTGCTGTGCCGGAAGCGGGGGAAGACGCCCGCGGCGATGTCCAGGACGCCCACCAGGGCGCAGGCTCTGCCGACGAGGACGGGGACGGCCTCGGGGCGTGGCCCGCTCAGTATCCGGCTCAGCCGGCCCGGACGGGCCGCACCGCTGCTGCGACGCGGAACCTCGCCCGACATTTCCTCATCTGTCCTGACAGACATCGCATCCCGTAGTTCTGCGAGAGACCTTGGATCCGGTGCCGATTCGGGCATCCGGCGACATTGCGCCCTCTAGGACGGTGTCTCGGGGGGAGAGGTTCACTCCCCACGTCAAAGCCGTTTCAAAGGCCGAGGAAAGTCCGGGACAAGCCCTTGCGAAGGTGTGAGGGGGACGGGTCCGGACGGAGAGCGCGGACAGGTGACCGACCCATGGGTCTGACGAGCGACGAAGTGCTGGGGCTGGCCGTGCTGTCCGCCGTGCTGCTGTTCACCGGCACGGTCTGGCTGTGGCCACGGCTGGCCCGGCGCAGCCTGCGTGCCGTGAGCGGGCGGGTCGCCCTGCTGCTGGGCACCCAGGTGGCGCTGTTCGCCGCGGTGGGACTGGCCGCCAACCAGTCCTTCGGGTTCTACGCGAGCTGGGCGGACCTGTTCGGGCAGGAGAAGGACCAGGGCGTGGTCGTCGACCACCCGTCCGGCGGGGGCCCGTTGGAGGTGGTCGGCTCGCGCCGGGTGCCGGGGGCGGGCGGTGCGCTGCCGCAGTCCGGCGGCCGGGTCCAGCGGGTCGACATCGTGGGCCGTACGACGCACATCGCCACGCCCGCGTACGTCTATCTGCCGCCGGAGTACTTCCAGCCGCGGTACCGCACCCACAGGTTTCCCACCGCCGTCGTGCTGACGGGTTATCCCGGCACCGCGTCGGCGCTGGTGGAGAAGCTGCACTATCCGCGTACGGCTCTGGAACTGGCCCGGGCGGGCCGGGCGAGGCCGATGATCCTCGTGATGCTGCGGCCCACGGTGGCGCCGCCCCGGGACACGGAGTGCGTCGACATCCCGGGCGGTCCGCAGACCGAGTCGTTCTTCGCGAAGGATCTCCCCGACGCGTTGCGCACGCACTACAGGGTGGCCGAAAAGCCGGGCGGTCTGGGCATCATCGGCAACTCCACGGGGGGTTACTGCGCGTTGAAGATCGCCCTGCACCATCCCGGTGTGTACGCCGCCGGGGCCGGCCTGTCGGCTTACTACAAGGCGCCGATCGATGCCACGACAGGTGATCTCTTCCAGGGTGACAAGGCACTGCGCAATCGCGCGGACCTGCAGTGGTACCTCGCGCACGAGCCCGCTCCCGATACGTCGCTGCTGGTCAGCAGCAGCAAACAGGGAGAGACCAACTACAAGGACACGCTGAGGTTCATCGAGCGGGTGGAGGGCACCGGGCGGACGCGGATCTCCTCGATCATCCTCGAAAGCGGCGGGCACAACTTCAACACCTGGCGGCGGGAGATTCCGGCGGCGCTGGAGTGGATGAGCGAGCGGCTGATCGGGCCCTGAGAATGATCTTGGGAATTGGGTGAGCGATCGATTCCGGTTGTTCCCGAGTTCTGAAGTGGTGTGAACGTTTCGGTGTGGCTTTGTTTTTGCGGGGTGGGTCACCATGATTCGCCTACGCGCGGTAAGTTTCTGGCCATGCCACGTGGACGTCACCGCCATTCCCCGCCCCTGCACAGGATGCTGCCCCCGTCGGCGATCGCAGGCGTCTCCCTCGTCTGCGCCCTGGGGCCCTGGGTGTTCACGGAGCCGATGGTGCTCCGCGGTCTGGCCGCGGCCGCCGCGGCGACGGCGGTCATCGGCGCGGTCGTGCTGCGCCGTTGGGACACCCAGGCGGGCAAGCGCGTCGCCGACCTCACGCGCGCGCGTGCGAGCGACGAGTGGCGCTTCGAGGAACGCGTGGCCGAACTGGAGGCCGACCTCGAGGAGTCGCGCGAGCTGCGCGGGAAGCTGGAGCAGCGGCTGCGCGCCAAGCGCACGGAACTGGCCGGACTGCGCAACGAGCACGCCGCGCTGCTGCGCCGGTACGCCACGGCGGAGGCCGAACGCGCGAGCGTCCTGGAGGATCGCCGGGTCCTCGAGATAGAGGCGACGGCTCCGGTCCGGGCCGCGCTGCCGGCGGGGGCGTCGGACGCGGAGGAGACTTCGCCGGAGCCGGACGAGGTGCCTGCGGCTCTCGCCGCCGAGGAGCAGCCCGCGGTTCCCGCCGTGTTCTCGCCGGAGGGCTCCCGGCTGTTCCTGCGGGCCGCGGCCGCCCTCGCCCGGTTCGACGGTGAGACGGTTCCGGACCCGGACGGCGGCGGCGACGGCGACGGTGACGGCGTGCCGAAGGACGAGGACGAGGACAAGGACAAGGACGAGGACACGGAGGCCGCGCAGGAGCAGGCGGAGCAGCGGGAGCAGGCGCAGGAGGACGAGGCGCAGGAGCGGCCCGAGGCGGCCGACGGCCACGAGCGCGCGGCGGCCGAACCGGTCGTTCCGGCGGCTGGAACCTCCGTTCCGGTGGCCGGCGAGACCGAGACGGGGCAACTCCCGGAGTCCGCACGGCCCGAGCAGTCGGTCCCGGCCGAACCGCCCGTCAGCCCCGAGCGGTCCGCCCGGGCCGAGCAGCCCGCGGGCCGGCTCTCCGGGCACTACACCGTGCCGACCGCCGTGGCCGTGCCGCCGCAGTCGCCGGTGCGGCGTCCGCCGGCCGGGGGCGGGTTCGACTTCTTCGGTACGAAGGCCGGTACGTCCAGGGCGGCCCTGGAGGCCGTGCAGAACGAGGACCTCGCCGATGTCGTCGGCCAGGAGGCGCTCGCCCTGCACAAGGCCGAGAGCGAGGCCCGCTACAAGCCGGCCGACGAGGAGTCGCGCGGCATCGGCCAGGTCATCGACCTGACGGCACACGACGAGACGGAGCAGATCGACGTACAGGGACTGCGCAGCGCGGTGTCCTGAGGCCTGTGATGTGACGAAGGGCCCCTCGGCTACGGCCGGGGGGCCCTCGGCTGTTCGACCGTCATGCCATCCAGCGGTCCGGCCGCGCGTCCCTGCGCCCCGTACGGGACCGCTCCGCCTGTGCCGCCAGCAGCTCGCGCGCCTCACCGGCCTCCCGCAGCCGGGCCCGCACCGTCTTGTTCGCGCCTGTGTCCACACAGACGTCCGCGACGCCCCGGGCCCGCTCCCACGGCCCCTGTGTCATCCGCACGCTCTGCACCTTGGCGTGCGGCACCAGCGCCAGGCTCCGCCGCAGCAGCCCGGACCGGGACGCGAACACCGCGTCCGTGACGGCGAGTCCGTACCCGCGCCACCACAGCGGCACGCACCAGCGGGCGCCGCGCGGCGCCGGTGACAGGGCCGTGGGCCCCGGCACGCTCACCCCCGGCAGCACCCGCGCGACGACGTCCTCGGCGATCTCGCGCGGAGCGACCGGCACCAGCACGGAGTTGGACGAGCCCGCCACGTCCAGCTCCACGCGCACCCAGCCGCGCCGCCGCCACAGCAGTGGTTCCACGATCCGCACGGTCTGCACGCGCCCCGGCGGCACCGTCTCGTGGGCCCGGTCCAGCAGCCCGTGGTCGATGCGCAGCCCGTCGGGCGACTCGCCCACCGTCCAGTCGTACTCGGCGACGAACCGCCCCACGCTGCTCGCACCCGCCGCGCCCAGCAGCGGCAGGGCGACCGCGAGGACCGTCCACAGGCTGTGGGTGACCAGCCACAGCACCGGCGGGACGACGAGCGCCGCGGCCAGTGACATCCAGGTCGCGCCCGTCAGCACCAGCGACAGCGCGAGCACGCCCGGCGGCACCCGCAGCAGCTGCCGGGACGGGGCCTCGCCGACCTCGTGCGCGGTCTCGGGTGCGAAACCGGCCGCCCGGGCGAGCAGTTCGGCCCGCAGCGTCCGCGCCTCGTCCGCGCCGAGGAAGGCCAGCTCGTCCTTCTTGTCGGTGCCTATGACGTCGAGTTTGAGCTTGGCGACGCCCGCGACCCGGGCCAGCAGCGGCTGGGTGACGTCGATGGCCTGGATCCGCTCCAGCCGGATGTGCGCGGTGCGCCGGAAGACGAGCCCGGTGCGGATGCGCAGTTCGGTCCCGGTCACCGCGAAGTGCGTGAACCACCAGGAGCAGAAACCGTAGAGGGCGGCGGCCGGGACGAGCACGGCGAGGCCGATCAGCAGGGTGGTCGTGGTCAGCCGGGTCAGATGGCGCTGCGCCCCGTCGGGGTCGTGCACGGCCCAGCCGATGAGCACGGCGACCGGCGCCCACGCGCGGCGCAGCGGTGTCACGGGGTGCAACCGCCGCTCGGTCACCTCGGCGGCGGCTCCCGAGGCCTCGGCGGCTCCTGAGGCCTCGGCGGCCCCGGGCGCCGTCACAGTCCCGCCGACCGGGCTTCGCCCAGCTCGGTGAGCCGGTCGCGCAGCCGTTCCGCCTCGGCCGGGTCAAGGCCGGGGATGGTCGCGTCGGTGGCCGCGGCGGCCGTGTGCAGCTGCACGCTGGCCAGCCCGAAGTGCCGTTCGACGGGCCCGGACGTGACCTCGACCAGCTGCATCCGCCCGTACGGCACGACCGTCTCCTCGCGCCACAGCACGCCCCGGCTGATCAGCAGGTCGTCGGCCCGCTCGGCGTACCGCCAGGAACGCCAGTTGCGCTCGACCATCACCCAGCCCCAGGCCAGCAGCGCCAGCGGCGGCAGCGCGAAGGCGGCCCAGGCGGGCCCGGCCAGCAGCCCCGGCAGCAGCCCGGCCGCCAGGGTGATCAGCCCGAGCCACACCACCAGCAGCAGCCGGCGCATCCTCAGCAGGCCGGGCGGCAGCGCGATCCACACCGGCTCGCCCCCGGCCGCCTCGACCGTGCCCTGTGTCCCGTCCGGCCCCACCTCGTGCGGACTCCCCGTATCCATGGGGCCAGCGTACGTAGGAGAGACTGTGTTCATGACTCCTACGACGGAGACCATGGTCGGAATCGGCGGCGCCGCGGAGAGCACCGACATGGTGCTCAACATCGGGCCGCAGCACCCCTCCACCCATGGCGTGCTGCGGCTGAAGCTCGTCCTGGACGGCGAGCGCATCAGGCACGCGGAGCCGGTGATCGGCTACATGCACCGCGGCGCGGAGAAGCTGTTCGAGGCGCGCGACTACCGCCAGATCATCATGCTCGCCAACCGGCACGACTGGCTGTCGGCGTTCTCCAACGAGCTGGGCGTGGTCCTCGCCGTGGAGCGGATGCTCGGCATGGAGGTGCCCGAGCGCGCGGTGTGGCTGCGCACGCTGCTCGCCGAGCTGAACCGGGTGCTCAACCACCTGATGTTCCTCGGCTCGTACCCGCTGGAGCTCGGCGGGATCACCCCGATCTTCTACGCCTTCCGGGAGCGCGAGGAGCTCCAGCACGTCATGGAGGAGATCTCCGGCGGGCGGATGCACTACATGTTCAACCGCGTGGGCGGCCTCAAGGGGGACCTGCCGGCCGGGTGGACCACGCGCGCACGCACCGCCGTCGCCGACGTGCGCTCCCGCATGGACCGCTTCGACGACCTGGTCCTCGGCAACGAGATCTTCCGCGGCCGCACGAGGGACGTCGGCGTCCTCACCCCGGAGGCCGTGCACGCGTACGGGGTCAGCGGGCCGATCGGGCGGGCCTCGGGCGTCGACTTCGACCTGCGCCGGGACGAGCCGTACCTCGCCTACGGCGACCTCCAGGACACGCTGAAGGTGGTCACCCGGCAGGAGGGCGACTGTCTCGCCCGCTTCGAGTGCCTCCTGGAGCAGACGCACAACGCGCTGGACCTGGCCGACGCCTGCCTCGACCGGCTGGCCGAGCTGCCGCCCGGGCCGGTCAACCAGCGGCTCCCGAAGGTCCTGAAGGCACCCGAGGGGCACACGTACGCCTGGACCGAGAACCCGCTCGGCATCAACGGCTACTACCTGGTCAGCAAGGGCGAGAAGACCCCGTACCGGCTGAAGCTGCGCTCGGCGTCGTACAACAACATCCAGGTGCTGACGGAGCTGCTGCCGGGGACGCTGGTCGCGGACATGGTGGCGATCCTGGGGTCGATGTTCTTCGTGGTCGGGGACATCGACAAGTAGGGGCTCACTCGGGAAAAGCAGGGGCTCACCTGGGGAACGGGTCCGCGATCCCGGCCGGCTGCACCAGCCAGCCGAAGTCGCCGAGACCGCCCGCCGCGGTGAGCTCGGCGGCCTCTCCGGCGCTCGCCAGGGCGCGTACGTATGCGGCGGGGTCGGTGGAGGCCAGCGCGAGCCGGGGGCGTGCGCCGGTCACGTCCAGGGCGTGCAGTGCCTCGCGCTGGGGGAGCACGCGTCCGCCGGGCAGGGCGCACGCGTCCAGGGCGACATGGGCCGTGATGTCGCAGGAGCCGTCCGGGACGGGTGTGGTCTCGCGTCCTTCCCGGAACCCGGTGAGCGTGCCGAACGGCGGGCGGGTGTCCACCGTGTGCGCGTAGTCCACGGCCACGGCGAGCCCCCGCTGAAGCGTCGTGACCGCCGCCGCCCACGCCTCGTCCCGGGGCAGACCGATCTCGGCGCGCAGCCCCTCCTCGCCGGGCAGCGGCCACCACCGCTCCAGCCACCGCGCCGACGCCCCGCCCACCGGCTCCCCGAGCCGCTCGGTCCCGTCCTCCCGGACCAAGACCAGCCGCGCGACGCCCGCGGCGTCCACCTCCACGACCTCCACCGGCACGTTGTCCAGCCACTCGTTGGCGAACAGCAGCCCGGTCGTCCCCTCCGGGGGCGCGGCCAGCCACTCGATCCGGTGATCGAGCCCCGCAGGCCGCTCGGCGATCTCGACGGCGTACGCGCGCGTACGTGCCGCCACGTCGGCGGGGAGAGCGGCGAGCACCCCGCTCGTCAGCTCGCCCCGCCCGGCCGCCATGTCGACGAAGTCCAGCACCGCGGGCCGCCCCAGCGCCTCGTCGACCCGGCACAGCAGCCGGGCCACGGCCCCCGCGAACAGCGGCGACGTGTGCACGGACGTCCGGAAATGCCCGGCCGGTCCCTCCGTGCGCCGGTAGAAGCCCCCCGGCGCGTACAGAGCGTCGTGCGCCGCCGCACGCCACCCACGCCACTCATGCCACTCGTGCCGCTCGTCCCTCGTCCCTGCCGTCACCGGGCCAGGCTATGTGGACAGAACGAACGCAACTCCACCTTGCGGAGTATGCGCGCCGGGTGCGGATCGGCCCTCCGGTTGACCCCTGCACCTATCGCGCTTCCCTACGCTGGGTTACGTGCAGCGCCTCTATGACTTCCTCCGCAGGCACCCGACGTGGGTCGACGGCACCTGGGCCGTCGTTCTCCTCGGGATTTCGGTGCTGGGCGGGGCGGCGGCCGAGCGGGTCGGCCCCTGGTCCGTGGTCCTTCCGATCACGGTGGCGCTGAGCCTGGTGGTCGCGTTGCGCCGCCGGATGCCGGAGAAGATGCTGCTGCTCGCGGCGGCGGTCGGTGTGGCGCAGCTGGTCACCGACGTGGCGATCCTGCCCGCCGACTTCGCCATGCTGGTGATCGTCTACACCGTCGCGGGGGAAGGGGCCCGCTGGGCCTCCCGCTTCGCGCTGGTCGCCGGCCTGTGCGCGGCCCCTCTGGCGCAGCTGCGCTGGTCGAACGAGCAGACGGGGGTCGCGGGCGACATCGCCCTGGCGGTCCTGCAGACCGTCCCCTTCGCCCTCGCCTGGGTGCTCGGCGACTCCATCCGCACCCGCCGCGCCTACTTCGCGCAGCTGGAGGAGAGGGCCGCCCGCCTGGAGAAGGAGCGCGAGGCACAGTCCAAGGTCGCCGTCGCCGCCGAACGGGCCCGGATCGCGCGCGAGTTGCACGACGTCGTCGCGCACAACGTCTCGGTGATGGTGGTCCAGGCCGACGGTGCCGCCTACGTCCTGGACGCCGCGCCCGACCAGGCGAAGAAGGCCCTGGAGACCATCTCCTCCACCGGCCGCCAGGCCCTCGCCGAGATGCGCCGCCTGCTCGGCGTGCTGCGCACCGGGGAGCACCAGGAGGCCGGCGAGTACGTACCGCAGCCCGACGTCCAGCAGATCGAGGACCTCGTCGAGCAGTGCCGCGGACACGGACTGCCCGTCGACTTCAAGATCGAGGGCACGCCCCGCCCGCTGCCCAGCGGCGTCGAGCTCACCGCCTACCGCATCGTGCAGGAGGCGCTCACCAACACCCGCAAGCACGGCGGGCCCAACGCGGGCGCGAGTGTGCGGCTGGTCTACTTCGACGACGGCCTCGGCCTGCTCGTCGAGGACGACGGCAAGGGCGCGCCGCACGAGCTGTACGAGGAGGGCGGGTTCGACGGGCAGGGCCACGGCCTGATCGGCATGCGCGAGCGGGTCGGTATGGTCGGCGGCACCCTGGACGCGGGCCCGCGCCCGGGCGGAGGATTCCGCATCAGTGCCCTGCTGCCGCTCAAACCTGCGCACTGACGCCGCCGCACGCCCCTCGCCGACACCTGTAACGACCTGTAACGACCTGAATCGACCCCTGTGGACGACCCCGACATGGAAGAGGCCCGATGACGATCCGCGTGATGCTCGTCGACGACCAGGTGCTGCTGCGCACCGGGTTCCGGATGGTGCTCGCCGCCCAGCCGGACATGGAGGTCGTGGCGGAGGCGGGGGACGGTGTCGAGGCCCTCCAGGAACTGCGGACGACCGAGGTCGACGTGGTGCTGATGGACGTCCGCATGCCGAAGCTCGACGGGGTGGAGACGACCCGCCGGATCTGCGCGGACACCGACCCGCCGAAGGTGCTCATCCTGACCACCTTCGACCTGGACGAGTACGCCTTCTCCGGGCTGAAGGCGGGTGCCTCCGGCTTCATGCTCAAGGACGTCCCGCCGGCCGAGCTCCTGACCGCGATCAGGGCCGTGCACAGCGGGGACGCGGTCGTCGCGCCCTCCACCACCCGGCGGCTGCTGGACCGCTTCGCACCGATGCTGCCGGGCACCCAGCAGCCCCAGCACAAGGAGCTGGAGCGGCTCACCGACCGTGAGCGCGAGGTCATGGTGCTGGTCGCGCAGGGCCTGTCCAACGGCGAGATCGCGGCGCGGCTGGTGCTGTCGGAGGCGACCGTGAAGACGCACGTGGGCCGCATCCTGACCAAGCTCGGGCTCAGGGACCGGGTGCAGGTCGTGGTGCTGGCGTACGAGACGGGGCTGGTGCGGGCCGGGGGGCACGGCTGACCTGTCCGGCCGGGCCCGCTGTGCTGACCCGGACGCGCCGACGCGACTGCGCTGACCCGGACTCGCCGAGCCGTCGGCGTGGGCCGGCGTGGGTGGCTGGCCCTTGGCCGCTGACCCGTCGGCGCGGGCCGGTTACCTGAGAATCCCTTCCAGGAACTCGCTGCCGAGCCGGGCCACCACCGTCACGTCCAGCTGGTGCAGCACGTAGCGGCCGCGGCGGCGCGTGGTGATCAGGCCCGCCTTCTTCAGCACGGCGAGATGCCGGGATATCTCCGGCGCCGTCATGCCGAGCACCTGCGCCAGCTCGCTGGTGGTGTGCGCGCTGCGGGCCAGATGGCGGCACATGCGCATCCGCACCTGATGGGACAGCGCGGTCATCCGCAGGGCCAGCTGTTCGAGCGCCTGCGGTGCGGCGAGCTCCGGGGAGCCCACCGGGTAGTGCAGCACCGGCTGCCAGCCGTACCGGTGCAGGACCATCAGATGCGGCCAGCCGAGACTCGTCGGGACGAGCAGCAGGCCGCCGTCGCCCGTGGAAGTACGGCCGTCGCCCAGCTTGTCGACCGTGATCCGGGTGCCCGCCGCGTCGAGCGTGATCGCCGGCGACACTGCGGCCAGCCCCTCGGCCAGGCCCTTGCGTCGCAGCAGGTCCGTCTTGTGCCGGGCGTCCGCCGCGAGCTGGTGGCGCAGCCGGGACCAGGCCTCCGCGAAGAACGCCTCCTCGCAGTCCCGCAGGAACTGCCGCAGCCAGGCCCGGATTCTGGGCGGGTCCGCCAGCAGCCGCTCACCGAAGCGCAGTTGCCGCGGTCCGCGCGCGGCGGCCAGCTCCAGTGCCCGGCGGCGCGTCTCCGGGTCGGACAGCGTCGTCGATCCGGAGTCGCCGTAGCAGGTGCCACAGGTGAACTCCAGTGCCGAGTCCACGAACTGCTCGTCGGACAGCTTGTCGAGCTGGTCCAGCTCCTCGGCGAGGGTCGCGCCCGGGAGCGTGCGCCGGTCCGGCAGGCCCGCCCAGGGCAGGAACAGGTCCGAGAACGTCGTCCGCCACAGGAAGTCCGCCTCGCACATCCGGTCGGCCAGATGCGGGTCGAGCCGTGCCGTCACCCCCGTCACCCAGCCCTGCAGGCCCGGGTGGTGCGCCGGTTCGGACAGCGCGTGCAGGGCCATGCCGAGCTCGGCCAGGGGCGACGGCACGACGGCGACCGCCTCGGGCCGCAGCCCCTCGATGTCGATGTGCACGCTCATGCCCTCATGGTGCACCCGGCCACCGACAACGCCCCCGCCGATTGACGGGCCTCGTCAATCGACGCGACGCCGTTCCCGGTTCGGACGCACGGTGGGGCCACCGGGGCATCCGCGGAGCCTTCGGACCTCCATCACCCCGTCCCGCAGAGGCGATTCACCATGAGCATCACGCAGCAGTACCTCCTCGACACCCATCGCGCCCGGTCCCTCGGCGAGCCCGCCCCGCCCGCGCCGGGCACCCACGACTGGCAGGTCGTGCGGGAATGGCGCGACGAACGGCACTTCCGGGCGGTCCTCGCGGGCCAACCGGTCCGCCGCCGGTTCCGGGACGCCCTGAGCCGGTGGCGGCGGCGCCCTACCTGACCCGCTCCGGCAGCCGGGCCACGAACTCCGCCACCGCCGCCTTCACGTCCTCGGCGCTCCACTGCAGCCCATCGGCCCGCACATGCACCTCCGTCAGGGCCAGCCCGGGACCGCCCGGGTCTCAGCCATTGCCGAACAGGGCGACCCCCGTCTCCTCGGCCATGCGGACCGCCGCCTCCCCGAGGACGTCCGGCTCGTACGGCAGCCACACCTGGAAGTCGTGGGTGTGCGGCACCTCCGGGTGCACGCGCGCCCACGGCACCCCGGTCGAAGCGAACCCCTCGCGCATCGCGGCGGCCACCACGCGCGCGTGGGCCACGTACTCCGGCAGCCGGGGCAGCTGCCGCTCCAGCCCGATCAGCACCGACAGCACCGTGGGGAACTGCTGGAAGACCATCCCGCCGTACCGGTGCCGCCAGGTCTTCGCCTCCTCGACGAGCTCCCTCGGGCCCGCGACCGCCGCGCCGCCGAAGGCCTCGAGAGACTTGTAGAACGACACGTAGACGCTGTCGGCCAGGCCCGCGATCTCCTGCAGCGGGCGGCCGAAGTGGACGGTGGACTCCCACAGGCGGGCCCCGTCGAAGTGCACCACCGCGTCCCGTTCCCGCGCGGCCTCGACGACCGCGGTGAGTTCCTCCCAGGAGGGCAGCACGAAACCGGCGTCCCTGAGGGGCAGTTCGAGCATCAGGGCCCCGAAGGGCTCCTCGAAGTCGCGCACCTCGGCGGCGGTCGGCGGCCGCGGCTCGCTCGTCAGCCGCACCGGGCGCAGCCGGCCGACCTCGCTGAACGCGTTCCGCTCGTGCACCTCGGGATGGCTGAGCGCGTGCAGGGCGACGGTCGGGTTCCCGGTGCGGCCCGCCCAGCAGCGCAGGGCGACCTGCTGGGCCATCGTGCCGGTCGGGAAGAACGCGGCGGCCTCGGTGCCGAGCAGCCCGGCGACCTTCGTCTCCAGCGCCTCGACGACACCGTCGCCGTACACGTCGGACAACTGGTCGAGGTCGTGCACGGCCGCCGCCTCCTCCAGCAGCGCCAGGCGTTCCCGGAGGGTCTGGTGGAAGCCGAAGCGCGCGAACACGCGCCGGGCCCTGTGATGGGCGGCCATCCGCCGCTCGCGCAGCCGTGCGACCCGTTCCTCGTCCGTCACCCGTTCGCCGCGTTCCGCCGTATCGGTCATGCCCCGGATCCTGCCCCGCGCGCGGGCGGCGGGGCATCCGCATTTCCTGACGCCCCGACGGGAATGCCGCACGGGCATGCACAGCCTGTGGACGGCCGAACGCCCCTCGAACCGATCGCGTTAACATGACGAGAAATCGTCCGGTACCCGGAGCGGACTGGAACGGGAAGGCCGCCGTCGAGTGAACACAACCCCACAGCCAGACCCCAGGGACCGCCCCGCGCGGCTCACCGTCGGCGTCGTCGGCGCCGGCCGTGTGGGGCCCGCGCTCGCGGCGTCCCTGCAGCTCGCCGGGCACCGCCCGGTCGCCGTCTCCGCCGTCTCGGACGCCTCCCGGCGCCGCGCCGCGCACCTGCTGCCCGACGTGCCGGTGATGCCGCCCGCCGAGGTCCTGAAGCGGGCCGACCTGGTGCTGCTGACCGTCCCCGACGACGCCCTGCCCGACCTCGTCACCGGCCTCGCGGACACCGGATCCGTCCGGCCGGGGCAGCTCCTCGTGCACACGTCCGGGCGGTACGGGGCGCGGGTCCTCGACCCGGCCCTGCGCGCGGGCGCGCTGCCGCTCGCCCTGCACCCCGCGATGACCTTCACGGGTACGCCCGTGGATGTCCAGCGGCTGGCCGGATGCTCCTTCGGCGTCACCGCCCCGGAGGAGCTGCGCCTGGCCGCCGAGGCCCTGGTCATCGAGATGGGCGGCGAGCCGGAGTGGATCGCCGAGGAGAACCGGCCGCTCTACCACGCGGCGCTCGCCCTGGGCGCCAACCACCTGGTCACGCTGGTCGCCCAGTCCATGGAGCTGCTGAGCGCGGCCGGCGTCACGGCCCCCGACCGGATGCTCGGCCCGCTGCTCGGCGCGGCCCTGGACAACGCCCTGCGCTCCGGCGACGCGGCCCTCACCGGCCCGGTCGCGCGCGGCGACGCGGGCACGGTCGCCGCGCACGTCACGGAGCTGCGCCGGCACGCCCCCCAGACCGTCGCCGGGTACCTGGCGATGGCCCGTGCGACCGCCGACCGGGCCCTGGCCCACGGCCTGCTGAAGCCGGAACTGGCCGAGGACCTCCTCGGGGTACTCGCCGACGGGACCGACGGGACCGACGGCACCGAAGGGGACGCCCGATGACCACCACCCTGCTCAGCACGGCCGGCGACCTGCACGCACGCGCGCGTGCGGGCCGCCGCGCCGTGGTGATGACCATGGGCGCGCTGCACGAGGGCCACGCGACACTGATCCGCACCGCGCGCACCATCGCCGGGCCGGACGGCGAGGTCGTGGTCACCGTCTTCGTCAACCCGCTCCAGTTCGGCCAGGGCGAGGACCTCGACCGCTACCCGCGCACCCTGGACGCCGACGTCGAGCTCGCCGGCCGGTCGGGCGCGGACGTCGTGTTCGCCCCGGCAGTGGACGAGGTCTACCCGGGCGGCGAGCCCCAGGTCCGCATCACCGCGGGCCCCATGGGCGAGCGCTTGGAGGGCTCCTCCCGCCCCGGCCACTTCGACGGCATGCTCACCGTCGTCGCCAAGCTGCTGCACCTCACCCGCCCCGACGTCGCCCTGTACGGGCAGAAGGACGCCCAGCAGCTCGCGCTGATCCGCCGCATGGTGCGGGACCTGAACTTCGGCGTGGAGATCGTCGGCGTGCCCACCGTCCGCGAGGAGGACGGCCTGGCCCTGTCCAGCCGCAACCGCTACCTGTCGGCCGCCGAGCGACGCACCGCCCTCGCTCTGTCCGGGGCCCTGTTCGCGGGCCAGGACCGGCATGCCGCACAGGAGGCGCTGCGGGCCCGGGCCCGCGAGGTGCCCGCCACGCGCGCGCGTGCCGAGGCGCTCAGCGCCATAGGGGAGTCCCGCGCCGCCGCCGACGCGCACGCCGTGGCGACGGCCGTCCCGGGCGGCCCGGCGGCCGTCCGCGCGGCCGCCCGCCAGGTACTCGACGAGGCCGCGCGCCTCGACCCGCCGCTCGCGCTGGACTACCTCGCCCTGGTCGACCCGTCCGACTTCACGGAGATCGAGGACGACTTCACCGGCGACGCGATCCTCGCCGTCGCCGCCCGGGTCGGGGCGACCCGGCTGATCGACAACGTCCCGCTCACCTTCACCAGCTTCGGAGCCGCCTCGTGACCACCACAGGCATACGACTGCACGCGCCCGCCCCCGGGTGGTCCATCACCGCGGACGTGGTCGTCGTCGGCTCCGGGGTCGCCGGACTGACCGCCGCCCTGCGCTGTGAGGCCGCGGGCCTGCGCACGGTCGTCGTCACCAAGGCCCGCCTCGACGACGGCTCCACCCGCTGGGCCCAGGGCGGCATCGCCGCGGCGCTCGGCGAGGGCGACACCCCCGAGCAGCACCTCGACGACACGCTGGTCGCGGGCGCGGGCCTCTGCGACGCGGACGCGGTCCGGCTCCTGGTCACCGAGGGCCCCGACGCCGTACGCCGCCTCATCGAGACCGGCGCCCGGTTCGACGAGTCCTTGGAGGGCGGCCTCGAACTGACCCGCGAGGGCGGCCACCACCGCCGCCGCATCGCGCACGCCGGGGGTGACGCCACCGGCGCCGAGATCTCCCGTGCCCTGGTCGAGGCCGTCCGCGCGCGGGGCATGCGCACCGTCGAGAACGCGCTCGTCCTGGACCTCCTCACGGACGCCGAGGGCCGCACCGCCGGTGTGACCCTGCACGTCATGGGGGAGGGCGCGCACGACGGCGTCGGGGCCGTCCACGCCCCCGCGGTGGTCCTGGCGACCGGCGGCATGGGCCAGGTCTTCTCCGCGACCACCAACCCGTCGGTATCGACGGGCGACGGCGTGGCGCTCGCGCTGCGGGCGGGCGCGGAGGTCAGCGACCTGGAGTTCGTCCAGTTCCACCCGACCGTGCTGTTCCTGGGCCCGGACGCGGAGGGCCAGCAGCCCCTGGTCTCCGAGGCCGTGCGGGGCGAGGGCGCCCACCTGATCGACGCCGACGGCGTGCGCTTCATGGTCGGGCAGCACGAACTCGCCGAACTCGCCCCCCGGGACATCGTCGCCAAGGGCATCACGCGCCGCATGCTGGAGCAGGACGCCGAGCACATGTACCTCGACGCCCGGCACTTCGGCGCCGAGATGTGGGAGCACCGCTTCCCGACGATCCTGGCCGCCTGCCGCGCCCACGGCATCGACCCGGTCACCGCCCCCATCCCGGTCGCCCCGGCCGCCCACTACGCCTCCGGCGGCGTCCGCACGGACTCCCACGGCCGTACGACCGTCCCGGGCCTCTACGCGTGCGGCGAGGTCGCCTGCACCGGCGTGCACGGAGCCAACCGCCTGGCGTCCAACTCCCTGCTCGAAGGCCTGGTCTACGCCGAGCGGATCGCGGCCGACATCGCGGCGAACGGCCTGCACGCGCGCGTGCCCCACCCGGTCCCGCACCCGGAGATCCCCGAGCACCCCCTGCAGACCCCTCAGGCCCGCTTCGCCATCCAGCGGATCATGACGGGCGGGGCGGGCGTGCTGCGCTCGGCCGGCTCCCTCGCCAAGGCCGCCGACCAGCTCCAGCGGCTGCACACCGACGCCCGGGAGGCACTCGCCGAGAACGGCAGGACGGCCGAGGCCGGCGTCGACACCTGGGAGGCCACCAACCTGCTGTGCGTGGCCCGCGTCCTGGTCGCCGCCGCCCTGCTGCGCGAGGAGACCCGGGGCTGCCACTGGCGCGAGGACCGCCCCGAGCGCGACGACACCGCCTGGCGGCGCCACATCGTCGTGACCCTGAATCCGGACCGCACGCTGGCCGTGCACACCACGGACACCACAGACTTCCCCCCGACCCTCCCGACCCAGGCCCCCCAGGAGCAGTGACCGACGTGAGCACCCCCGACCTTCCCCTCGCCTCCTCCGGAGGCTGCGGAGACGGCTGCGCCTGCGGCGCGGACGACGAGGCATACCTGGAGTGCGGCCTGGACCCCGCACTCGCCCAGCTCCTGGCCGACGCCGGTCTCGACCCCGTCGAGGTCGAGGACATCGCCAACGTGGCCCTCCAGGAGGACCTGGCCCACGGCGTGGACGTGACGACGGTGGCGACCATCCCCGAGGACGCGGTGGCCACGGCCGACTTCACCGCACGCGAGGCGGGCACGGTGGCCGGCCTGCGCGTCGCCGAGGCGGTCATCTCGGTGATCTGCGAGGAGGAGCTGGAGATCGAGCGCCACGCCGAGGACGGCGACCGCGTCGAAGCCGGCCAGAAGCTCCTCTCCGTCACCACCCGCACCCGCGACCTCCTCACGGCCGAGCGCAGCGCCCTGAACATCCTGTGCCGCCTGTCGGGCATCGCGACGGCCACGCGCGCGTGGGCGGACGTCCTCGACGGGACCAGGGCGAAGGTCCGCGACACCCGCAAGACGACCCCCGGCCTGCGCAGCCTCGAAAAGTACGCGGTCCGCTGCGGCGGCGGCGTCAACCACCGCATGTCCCTCTCCGACGCGGCCCTCGTCAAGGACAACCACGTGGTCGCCGCGGGCGGTGTCGCCCAGGCCTTCCAGGCGGTACGCGAACGCTTCCCCGACGTCCCCATCGAGGTCGAGGTCGACACCCTGGACCAGCTCCGCGAGGTTCTGGAGACCGGCGCCGACCTGATCCTGCTGGACAACTTCACGCCCGCCGAGTGCGCGGAGGCCGTCGCGATCGTCCGGGGCCGAGCCGCCCTGGAGGCCTCCGGCCGCCTCACGCTCCACAACGCCAAGGCGTACGCGGACACCGGCGTCGACTACCTCGCCGTCGGAGCCCTCACCCACTCCTCGCCGATCCTGGACATCGGCCTGGACCTGCGGCCGGCGGAGTAGGGGCGGTACGGGCCATGCTGCTGACGATCGACGTAGGAAACACCCACACCGTCCTCGGCCTGTTCGACGGCGACGAGATCGTCGAACACTGGCGCATCTCCACGGACGCGCGCCGCACCGCCGACGAACTGGCGGTCCTCCTCCAGGGCCTGATGGGCATGCACCCGCTCCTCGGCGACGAGCTGGGCGACGGCATCGACGGCATCGCCATCTGCGCCACCGTCCCCTCGGTCCTGCACGAGCTCCGCGAGGTGACCCGCCGCTACTACGGCGACGTGCCCGCCATCCTCGTCGAGCCGGGCGTCAAGACGGGCGTGCCGATCCTCATGGACAACCCCAAGGAGGTCGGCGCCGACCGCATCATCAACGCCGTCGCGGCGGTCGAGCTCTACGGCGGTCCCGCCATCGTCGTCGACTTCGGCACGGCGACGACGTTCGACGCCGTCAGCGCGCGCGGCGAGTACGTCGGCGGGGTCATCTCGCCCGGCATCGAGATCTCCGTCGAGGCCCTCGGCGTCCGCGGCGCCCAGCTCCGCAAGATCGAGGTGGCCCGCCCCCGCAGCGTCATCGGCAAGAACACGGTCGAGGCGATGCAGTCGGGCGTCATCTACGGCTTCGCGGGCCAGGTCGACGGCGTGGTCAACCGCATGGCCCGCGAGCTGTCGGAGGACCCCGACGACGTCACGGTCATCGCGACGGGCGGTCTCGCGCCGATGGTGCTGGGCGAGTCGTCGGTGATCGACGAGCACGAACCGTGGCTGACGCTGATCGGGCTGCGGCTGGTGTACGAGCGCAACGTGTCGCGCATGTGAGTCGCCGCTCGGCGGTGCTGCTGGGGCGGTGGGTCCGCAGCCCGGCGGAGCGGGGTGCCTCCCCCAAGCTCTCGACTCCGCTCGAGCAGGGGGGACCCCCACGCCCACCCGTGCCGCCCCAGGCGGCACGCATGCCCGCAGGCTGAGCGGGAGACGCACCCGCACCCGCCGTCGGACGCAAGGGGCCGTGTCGGGGGGTGTCCGCCCGCAGCGGTTGGCGCGTCAACGAACAGTCAGTCGGCGTGAAACCCCATCGCGCCGTTCCGAGGACGGACACCCCCCGGCGCGGCCCCGACCCACCACCGGCGTCAGGCGCAGGCGCGCACCCCGCCCGGCGCTCCGCGCACCCGCCGCTACGCGCACCCCGCCCACCCGAGTGGTCCCCCACGCCACACGCGCCCCCTATGTGAGATTTGTCTGATTAGCGCGTATCGTCGCCGCATGCCCACGCCATACGGATCCCGCGGCGGCATGGCGTTCGGCGCGGAGGAGCTGCGTGTGCTCCGCCGCGCTCTCGCCCTTGCCCTCCATCCCACCCCCGCCTCGGCCGACGACGTCCAGGACTGTCTCCGTCTCGCAGAGTCGCTCGACGAGGCGCTGCGGGAGGGGGCCAGGCTGCGTGCCTTCCTCGTGGCCGACCTGGGCCGGTACCGCGCCGCCCTCCCCGGCACCGCCGCCGGCTACCTCGCACTCCTGGGCGAGGCCCTGGATGCCGGGTACCGCCCCCTCCCCGACGACCTCGCCGCCCTGCGCGCCCTGCGCGGCAATCCCGCCGCGGCGGCCCTCCTGGACCGCTGCGCGGCCGCCCCCGTCGCCGCCCCTGCCCCAGCGGCCGCCGTTCCCGGCTGCCGCTCCCGCTCCCGCCTCCTGGCCATCCCCGGCGGCCGCCGCGCCCCCGCCGGGAACGCCGCCGAGGACGGCCCGGAGAAGCAGCCCGAGAAGAAGCCCACACGCAAGCCGGCGCCCCCCAAGCCCGCCCCGGCCCCCGCCCCCGGCACCCCGAAGCCCTCCCGCCCGATCCCCACCCCGGGCGAGGTCTTCCCACGCCGCAAGCCGGCTCCGCCACCCCCCGCGAACCCCCAGCAGCTCGCCGCGGGCTGACGTGGCTACCCTGGAGCCATGGACTACGTCTCCGCGCTGCTGCCCCCGGCCGTCATGGCCGTCTTCTTCATCGGCGTGATCCGGGTGATCGTGAAGACCCAGGGCGGCGCCAACAAGGCCAAGGAGGACGCGGCCGTGGACGCCGCCCTCGCGCGTGTGGAGGGCGCCCGCCAGTCCGGCGCGGCGCCTTCGAAGACCGACGCCTGACCCACCCCCTTCCGAGGGCGTACGACTCGGCGGACCGCACCCCGCGGCGCCCGCACTTCCGAGCCGTACGCCCTTTTTGTTCACGTTCGCCGGTGAAGTGCACGTCCGCCACGCCATTACCGGGATCTCCCACTATTGTTCTGAGCTGTGCCTCGCCCATTGGGAGAACTCGAAGACGCGGTCATGTCGCGGGTGTGGAAGTGGAACCGCCCGGTGACCGTTCGAGAAGTCCTGGAAGATCTTCAGAAGGAGCGGTCCATCGCGTACACCACCGTGATGACCGTTTTGGACAATCTCCATCAGAAGGGCTGGGTGCGCCGCGAGGCGGAAGGCCGTGCCTATCGATATGAGGCGGTCTCCACCCGCGCCGCCTACGCAGCCGCCCTGATGAACGACGCCTGGTCGCAGAGCGACAACCCCGCCGCCGCTCTCGTCGCCTTCTTCGGCATGATGAGCGAGGAACAACGGCAGTCTCTCAGTGATGCCGTACGGATCGTGCAGGGCCCGGAAACCCAGGAACCGACCGAACCGTCGGAATCCGCGGAACGTGCCGAACGGCCGGAACGCGGGGAAGGCCCCGAGGAGAACCCCGCCTCCGCTCAGGACCGCGGCGGGCGATAGCGTCCCGCCATGTCCGCGAAGAGCCCCGAAGCCACCGCAAAAGCCATCACCGTCCGGCGGGCCCGCACCAGCGATGTCCCGGCCGTGCGCGGCCTCCTTGACGCCTACGTGCGCGGCCGCATCCTGCTCGACAAAGCGACGGTGACGCTTTACGAGGACATCCAGGAGTTCTGGGTCGCGGAACGGGACGACAACGCCGAGGTCGTCGGCTGCGGCGCGCTGCACGTGATGTGGGAAGACCTCGCGGAAGTCCGCACTCTCGCGGTGAAGCCCGGCCTGAAGGGCGCGGGCGTCGGGCACCGGGTGCTGGAGAAGTTGCTGCAGACCGCCCGCTGGCTCGGTGTTCGCCGCGTTTTCTGTCTGACCTTCGAAGTCGACTTCTTCACCAAGCACGGCTTCGTGGAGATCGGCGAGACACCCGTCGACACGGATGTCTACGCGGAGCTGCTGCGTTCCTATGACGAGGGCGTCGCGGAGTTCCTGGGACTCGAACGAGTGAAACCGAACACCTTGGGCAACAGCCGGATGCTTCTGCATCTGTGATCGTCGGGCGCTAGTCGGTCGCAAGAGGGCCAGGCAGGTTCGTCAAGGCATATTCCGCGGGGCCGCCCTGCCCCGGTGCCCTATGTCCGAAACGCGCACGTTTCCGGACCGAGCCCGGGCTGCCGGTCTCTGCCGGGGGTTTGTGTTTTTCCGGCAAAAGCGGTTTGCTTTCCGAGGTACTGCAGTACTGCATATAACAGGGGACGGCGATACGGCGGACGCCGGCACACCCCGGCCCTGAAGATATCGATGAAAGGAAATCCGGTGGCACAGAAGGTTCAGGTCCTTCTTGTCGACGACCTCGACGGTGGCGAGGCGGACGAGACCGTGACGTTCGCGCTGGACGGCAAGACGTACGAGATCGATCTCACCACCTCCAATGCGGACAAGCTCCGTGGCCTTCTCGAGCCTTACGTGAAGGGCGGCCGTCGCACCGGAGGCCGTGCTTCGAGCGGGCGCGGAAAGGCGCGTGCGGCTTCGAGCGGCAGCCAGGACACCGCGGCGATCCGCGCCTGGGCGAAGGAGAACGGCTACGAGGTCAACGACCGCGGCCGTGTTCCCGCGACCATCCGCGAGGCTTACGAGAAGGCCAACGGCTGAACAGCGGCACTACCGACCCTGCGCACACACGGCCGGCGGCTGGGCGCACACGCGCCGCAGCCGGATCCGGTGGCACTGCGTGGCCACCGCGTTCACCAGCCGCACGAGATCAGGGGCGTCCCCAGCGCCCCCCAGCGCCGACAGCGTCGGCAGCGAGGCCTCGACCTCGCATCCCGGCTCGGGGGGCCGCAGCCACACGGCGGCCCCCTGGGAACCGACCCGGCCCGGCGGAAGCGGCCGGCCGACGGGAGAACCGGAACCAGAGGGCGGTGACCCGTCCCTGAACGGTGTGTCCGCGCCGCAGGCCGAGACAGCACCCGCCGGTACGGCGCCCGACTCGCACGGGAGCAGCGCCGCCCCCTCCCCGTGAAACACCGGGGGTGACGGCGCCGCCATGAGGCCGCCCGCACCGATCGCCGCCAGATCCAGCGGCAGGCGTCCCCAGTCCAGCCACTCCAGCAGCCCGGGAAGTTCCTCGGCGCTGCCCGCGGCAACCAGGATCAGCATCCGGTCGCCTCGGAGGGCGACGGGAGAGCCCGGCGCCCGGCGGCGCAGCGCCGCGTGCCCCGCCTGTGCCGGCACGTCCAGGACGTCGTAGCGCACCCCCACCACCAGTCGCAGGGGATCGCCGGGCACCGTCGGCCAGCCCAGTTCGTTCTCGTACCACCGCCGGACCTGACCGCTCGGGGGACGGCTCGGACCCGGGCCGCTCGCGGCCGGGCCGGCCGGGTCGAGTGGCCGGCGGGGTAGCGGGAGGGCCGGGGACACGGACGCGATCACGGGATGAGGGGCGCCGAACATGCCAAGTGCAACAGCCGGAAAGCCGTGCGGGTTACGCTGGGTGGCGCCACGGACGCACAGAGTGGCGAATCGGGGGCGCGAAAGGGGTGCGGGGAGGCGCAAGGTTGTTCGCCCGTAGCGGAGGGAACAGGGGCGCTCGGCATGGACTTCCGGTCGCCGCGGGTAAGACATCCCTAGTGGGAGGGGGCGACACGCAGAAAAGGGCGTCTCACGTTCGCCATCGGCGTACTGGCGAGTGGGGTATCTGCCTGGCCTGCGGGAACATCGTCTCGCACCATCGGGTTGGAGCAGATGTCGGCGTTCGGGGTCAGGAGGCCAAGGACGGTGTCGGCAGTTGGAATGAGCGGTCCCCGCTTGCGGGACTAAGCTGCGGAAGGACAGGGAGGGGAAGTTCCCCCCACTGCCTGACCGCTCTGAGGAGCGATTAACGATGTTCGAGAGGTTCACCGACCGCGCGCGGCGGGTTGTCGTCCTGGCTCAGGAAGAAGCCCGGATGCTCAACCACAACTACATCGGCACTGAGCACATCCTCCTGGGCCTGATCCACGAGGGTGAAGGTGTCGCCGCCAAGGCCCTTGAGAGCCTCGGGATTTCGCTCGAGGCGGTCCGCCAGCAGGTGGAGGAGATCATCGGCCAGGGCCAGCAGGCCCCGTCCGGCCACATCCCCTTCACCCCCCGTGCCAAGAAGGTCCTGGAGCTGTCGCTCCGCGAGGCCCTTCAGCTGGGCCACAACTACATCGGCACGGAGCACATCCTGCTCGGCCTGATCCGCGAGGGCGAGGGCGTCGCCGCCCAGGTCCTCGTCAAGCTGGGCGCAGATCTGAACCGCGTGCGGCAGCAGGTGATCCAGCTGCTCTCCGGTTACCAGGGCAAGGAGACCGCCGCCGCCGGTGGTCCTGCCGAGGGCACCCCCTCCACGTCCCTGGTCCTCGACCAGTTCGGCCGGAACCTCACCCAGGCCGCTCGTGAGTCCAAGCTCGACCCGGTCATCGGGCGCGAGAAGGAGATCGAGCGGGTCATGCAGGTGCTGTCCCGCCGTACGAAGAACAACCCGGTGCTGATCGGTGAGCCCGGCGTCGGCAAGACCGCCGTCGTCGAGGGCCTCGCCCAGGCCATCGTCAAGGGCGAGGTGCCCGAGACCCTCAAGGACAAGCACCTCTACACCCTGGACCTCGGCGCCCTGGTCGCAGGCTCCCGCTACCGCGGTGACTTCGAGGAGCGCCTGAAGAAGGTGCTCAAGGAGATCCGCACCCGCGGCGACATCATCCTGTTCATCGACGAGCTGCACACGCTGGTCGGTGCGGGTGCCGCCGAGGGCGCCATCGACGCCGCTTCCATCCTGAAGCCGATGCTGGCCCGCGGTGAGCTGCAGACCATCGGCGCCACCACGCTGGACGAGTACCGCAAGCACCTGGAGAAGGACGCGGCCCTGGAGCGCCGCTTCCAGCCCATCCAGGTCGCGGAGCCGTCCCTGCCGCACACGATCGAGATCCTCAAGGGTCTCCGTGACCGGTACGAGGCCCACCACCGCGTCTCCATCACGGACGAGGCGCTGGTCCAGGCCGCCACCCTGGCCGACCGGTACATCTCGGACCGCTTCCTGCCGGACAAGGCGATCGACCTGATCGACGAGGCCGGTTCCCGGATGCGCATCCGCCGGATGACCGCGCCGCCGGACCTGCGCGAGTTCGACGAGAAGATCGCCGGTGTCCGCCGCGACAAGGAGTCCGCGATCGACTCGCAGGACTTCGAGAAGGCCGCCTCCCTGCGCGACAAGGAGAAGCAGCTCCTGGCCGCCAAGGCCAAGCGGGAGAAGGAGTGGAAGGCCGGCGACATGGACGTCGTCGCCGAGGTCGACGGCGAGCTGATCGCCGAGGTCCTCGCGACCGCCACCGGCATCCCGGTCTTCAAGCTGACCGAGGAGGAGTCCTCGCGTCTGCTGCGCATGGAGGAGGAGCTCCACAAGCGGGTCATCGGCCAGAACGACGCCGTCAAGGCGCTGTCGAAGGCGATCCGCCGTACGCGTGCCGGTCTGAAGGACCCCAAGCGCCCCGGTGGCTCGTTCATCTTCGCTGGCCCGTCCGGTGTCGGTAAGACCGAGCTGTCCAAGGCGCTCGCCGAGTTCCTCTTCGGCGACGAGGACGCGCTGATCTCCCTCGACATGTCGGAGTTCAGCGAGAAGCACACGGTCTCGCGTCTCTTCGGTTCGCCCCCCGGCTACGTGGGCTACGAGGAGGGCGGCCAGCTGACGGAGAAGGTCCGCCGCAAGCCGTTCTCGGTCGTCCTGTTCGACGAGGTCGAGAAGGCCCACCCGGACATCTTCAACTCGCTGCTGCAGATCCTGGAGGACGGTCGCCTGACCGACTCCCAGGGCCGGGTCGTGGACTTCAAGAACACGGTCATCATCATGACGACCAACCTCGGCACCCGGGACATCTCCAAGGGCTTCAACCTGGGCTTCGCGGCTCAGGGCGACACGAAGTCCAACTACGAGCGCATGAAGAACAAGGTCTCGGACGAGCTCAAGCAGCACTTCCGGCCCGAGTTCCTCAACCGCGTCGACGACGTGGTCGTCTTCCCGCAGCTCAGCCAGGACGACATCCTCAAGATCGTCGACCTGATGATCGACAAGGTGGACGAGCGCCTGAAGGACCGGGACATGGGCATCGAGCTCTCCCAGTCCGCCAAGGAGCTGCTGTCCAAGAAGGGCTACGACCCGGTGCTGGGTGCGCGTCCGCTGCGTCGCACCATCCAGCGCGAGATCGAGGACTCGCTGTCGGAGAAGATCCTCTTCGGCGAGCTGCGCCCCGGTCACATCGTGGTCGTCGACACGGAGGGCGAGGGCGAGACCAAGACCTTCACCTTCCGCGGCGAGGAGAAGGCGGCTCTCCCGGACGTCCCGCCGATCGAGCAGGCGGCCGGTGGCACGGGTCCGAACCTGAGCAAGGACGCCTGAGCGTAACGACCCACTGAGAGGGGCCGGTGCTGAACAGCACCGGCCCCTCTCGCGTGCCTGCGGCGATCCGAACGACAGGCCCTAGGAGAGCTGCCCGTCGTAGTCCGGCAGTTTGAACGTCCTCTCGGCGTGGCCGCCCGACAGGTCGGTGGCGCTGTTGCCGATGTTCGCGATGATCGTGTAGCCCTTCTTCTCGACGTCGATGCGCTGGGCCGTCTTGTAGTCGGCGACGTTCTTGAAGAGGTCGATGAAGTTGCGGACATAGAGTCCGGAGACCTGGTAGCCGGTCTGCTTCAGGTTGTACTGGGTGAACGAGGCGATGATGTCCGGCCGGGCGGTCACGAAGAACAGGGCGACGCCGCGCTCCTGTGCGTATCTGGCGGCCTCCAGGACCGGTTTGTTGGCCGGTTGCGGATAGGCGAAGCCGAAGTCCGTCTCCAGCGTGGTGTTGTCGATGTCGAAGACGATCGCCTGCTTCTCGCCCGGCTTCGTGGCCGCGATCCGCTGCTTCAGATAGGGCAGCGCCTGGTCCATCACGGCCTGGCAGTCCTTCTGCCAGGTGCCGTAGTCGACGTCCGCGGCCGTGGCCGTGGCGGTGGTCGTGGAGGCCCGGGCGGCGGTCGTGGCGTCGGCCGGTGCGGCCATCGCCACGAGGGCCGCCGCCGAGACGGCGGTCACTGATGCGCGGCGCAACCAGGGGCGTCGGGTCTGCATGTCGTGGGGGTCCTCTCACGTCCGTGACGCTGCAACATGTCGTGTGCATGCTTGTGCTCGAGGGTGGCGTGAGGGGAACCGTAGGGTTACCGGACGGTAGGCGCCTAGAGGCCTGCGCCACATTTTCGGAATGGCCGAAGAGGGCCCCCGGTGACATGGCGCACAGGCGATATGTCCGTTACTACCTGGATTAGTGGATAACGGACCGGGAGGAAAGGGATTCTTCCCCCGCGGTGAGGGCGGAAGTGCTAGCTAGTGCCCTGATTTGTCCCTAATGACTGCAGTGTCAAGAGACGTAGAACACTGAACCAAATTACTAACTAGCGTCGTAGATCACGCTTTTGGGAGTTTGTCGGACTTCGGGTTACCAAGGGATGGCCACACGGCGAGCGGTTGTCCGCCGGGTGGTTTTCTCCGTCCCCTTCCATACGAGGTTTCGATGTCCCAGCGCGTCACGTCCCGTTCTTCCCGTACGTCCCAGCTCCGCACCCGTGCGACCGTGCTGGCCGCCGGCCTTGGTGTCTCGGTCGCACTGGGAGCCGGGGTCGCGTCCGCCGCCGACACCACGGCCGCGTCCGGGGCCGCCACTGCCGTCCAGGCTCAGGCCGCCGCCCAGGCCAAGGTCGCCAAGGCCGAGGCCGCGAAGGCTGAGAAGGCCGCCAAGGCCGCCGCCGCCAAGAAGGCGGCCGAGAAGAAGGCCGCGGCCAAGAAGGCCAAGCCGTCCTGGGTCGACCCGGTGAAGAAGTACACGCTCTCCGCGAGCTTCGCCCAGAACGGCGGCATGTGGGCGCACAAGCACAGCGGCCAGGACTTCGCCGTGCCGAGCGGTACCCAGGTCGTCGCCACCCACGGCGGAACCGTGGTCAAGGCCGGCGGCAACGGCGCCGGTGACGGCCCCGCGTACGGCAACGCCGTCGTCATCAAGCACGGCAACGGCACGTACTCCCAGTACGCCCACCTGTCGAAGGTCGAGGTGCGCGTCGGCCAGATCGTGAAGACCGGCCAGGAGATAGCCAAGTCCGGCAACACCGGCAACTCCAGCGGCCCGCACCTGCACTTCGAGATCCGTACGACCCCGAACTACGGCTCGGCGGTCGACCCGGTGAAGTTCCTGCGCGCCAAGGGCGTGACGGTCTGACCTGCCTGACGGGTGAGGGCCTAGGAGCCCCCGGCTCCCCGGTGGGCCTGGGTCACCAGGTCCGTGGCGACCTCGAGGACGGCTTTGTTCTTCTCCTCGGGGTCGTCTCCCATGTCCTGGAGCAGGAACATGCCGGCGTGCAGCGTGAAGATCGCGCTGGCGCAGCGGACCTGGTCCACCAGGTCCGCGTCCGGGTCGACGATGATGTCGCGCAGACGCTGGATGCGCGCCTTGAAGGACTCGCCGATCCGCAGGTCCCGTACCGTCGCCTGGTTCTCGTGCATGAAACGGAACAGCGGCGCCGCCTCGGCGAGCGTGTCGGCGTAGCGACGGATGATCTCCTGCTTGGTCGCCAGGGTGTGGGGCTGCTGCCGGCCCCACTCGATCAGGTCCTCGATCGGCTGGGTGAGGTCCTCGAAGATGCTGACGAGGATCTCTTCCTTCGTCTTGAAGTGGTAGTAGAGCGCCGCCTTGGTGACCTCCAGGCGCTCCGCGATCTCGCGCAGGGAGGTCTTCTCGTAGCCGTGCTCGGCGAAGAGTTCGAGGGCCACGTCCTGGATGCGCCGGCGGGTGTTCCCGCGGCGCCGCTGCCTGGTGCCGTCCATGGTGCCGCCCATCCTCCTACGCCGTCCGCTTTCCATAAAACTTACTTGACGCCCGGCTAGTTCCGCGGCTAGCTTCCGAGTGTAGTCACTAGCCGGTCGGCAAGTAAGTAGCGGTAGCTGGGGGAGTGGGAAGCGATGGCGGACAAGACGGACACACCGGCGGCAGATGCCGCCGAGGAGAAGCAGCCCAAGAGCGTACGGGTCGTGCTGCTCGCGCTGATGATCGCGATGATGCTCGCGATGCTCGACAACATGATCATCGGCACCGCGATGCCGACGATCGTCGGTGAGCTGGGCGGGCTCGAACACCTCTCCTGGGTCGTCACCGCCTACACCCTCGCGACCGCGGCCTCCACCCCGCTGTGGGGCAAGCTCGGCGACATGTACGGACGCAAGGGCACGTTCCTGTCGTCCATCGTGATCTTCCTGATCGGCTCCGCGCTCAGCGGCATGGCCCAGAACATGGGCGAGCTGATCGGCTTCCGCGCGGTGCAGGGCCTCGGCGCCGGCGGTCTGATGGTCGGCGTCATGGCGATCATCGGTGACCTGATCCCGCCCCGGGAGCGCGGCAAGTACCAGGGCATGATGGCCGGTGTCATGGCGCTCGCGATGATCGGCGGCCCGCTGGTCGGCGGCACGATCACCGACAACTGGGGCTGGCGCTGGGCCTTCTACATCAACCTGCCGCTCGGCGTGGTCGCGCTGATCGCCGTCAGTGCCGTGCTGCACCTGCCGAGGAAGCGCTCCAAGGCGCGGATCGACTATCTGGGCGCCGCGCTGCTGACCGTCGGCATCACCGCGATCGTGCTCGTGACGACGTGGGGCGGCACCGAGTACGCGTGGAGCTCCGCGCGGATCATGGAGCTGATCGGCATCGGGGTGGCCGCGCTGGTCGGGTTCGTGTTCTGGCAGACCAGGGCCGCGGAGCCGGTGGTGCCGCTGCACATCTTCCGCAGCCTGAACTTCACCCTGATGTCGGTCATCGGTTTCATCACCGGGTTCGTGATGTTCGGTGCCACGCTGTTCCTGCCGCTGTACCAGCAGTCCGTGCAGGGTGCTTCCGCGACCAACTCCGGGCTGCTGCTCCTGCCGATGCTCGGCGCGATGCTGGTGACCTCGATGGTCGCCGGGCGGGTGACCACGAACACCGGCAGGTACAAGGTCTTCCCGGTCCTCGGCAGCGCGCTGATGATCGTCGGGCTGTACCTGCTGTCCACGATGGACACCGGCACCTCCCGTCTGACGTCCGGCATCTTCATGGCCGTGGTCGGGCTCGGCATGGGCTGCCTGATGCAGATCACCATGCTGGTCGCGCAGAACAGCGTCGAGATGAAGGACATGGGCGTCGCGTCCTCCTCCACCACGCTCTTCCGCACCCTCGGCTCCTCCTTCGGCGTCGCGATCATGGGTGCGCTGTTCAACAACCGCGTCCAGGACGTCATGAGCGAGCGGGCCGGTGCGCTGGGCTCCAAGGTGACCGAGCAGTCGGCGCAGCTCGACTGGAAGAGTCTGCAGAAGCTGCCGGTGCCGGTCCGGGAGGCGTACCAGCACGCGGTGTCCGCCGGCACGCACTCGGCGTTCCTGCTCGGGGCCGTGGTGGCGGTTCTCGCCCTCGTGGCGGCCGTGTTCGTGAAGGAGGTGCCGCTGAAGGGAGCGGGCCCCAAGGAGGACGGCAAGCCGGACACTCCGGCGGCGCAGCCGCCCATGGTCGAGGCCGTCTGACCACACCGTACGAGGCCCCCGGGAGCGTCCGCCCCGGGGGCCTTCGGCATGCCCGGCCACGAGCCGGGAGCCGTTGTCGGACCCCCGTGTCACCATCGGTCGCATGGACAAGACGCGCCAGGTCCGGCTGGCCAAGGACGCGATGGACCGGGACTGGGCCGATCCCGGGCTCGACCTGGACACCGTCGCCGCCCACGCCGGGTACTCGCGCTACCACTTCATCCGCGCCTTCAAGGAGGCGTACGGCGAGACCCCCGGCCAGTACCTCACGCACCGCCGGATAGAACGCGCCGAGGACCTGCTGCGCACGGCGAACCTGTCGGTGACGGAGATCTGCCACCTGGTCGGCTTCAGCAGCGTCGGCACCTTCTCGGCGCGCTTCAAGACGTGGACGGGTCTCACCCCCAGCGAGTACCGGACCAAGCACGTGGGCCGGGGAGCCGCCCTCATACCCGGCTGCTACGCCATGCTCTGGGCCGGCGGCTTCCGCTCGGCACCCGGCGCCGGCAAGCAGCGCGATTCCGGAGAGGCGAAGCCACGCCATTCCGGAGAGGCGAAGCAGCGCAATTCCGGAGAAGCGGGCTGACACCCCCGCTGCCTACGGTGGCAGGGCAGGCACAACCGGCCGCAGCGTCAGAGCAGGAGCACGCCATGATCAAGGGTCTCGCCATCTCGACCGTCTGGGTCCTCGACCAGGACCGGGCCAAGGAGTTCTACACGGAGAAACTGGGCCTGGAGGTCCGTACGGACATGACCATGGGCGAGGGCGGCATGCGCTGGCTCACGGTCGGCTCGCCGAACCAGCCCGACGTCGAGCTGACGCTGATGGTCCCCGGCGGGCCCGCCATGGACCCCGAGTCCGCCGAGATGCTCCGCAAGCTGGTCACGAAGGGCGCGCTCGGTGCGGGCGTCCTGACCACCGACGACATCCACGGCGACTACAAGAAGCTCAAGGACAAGGGCGTGGAGTTCCTCCAGGAGCCGCAGGAGCGCCCGTACGGCACGGAGGCGCTGTTCCGCGACGACTCCGGCAACTGGTTCTCGTTCACCCAGCCCCGCGAGGGCGGCCTCGACATGGACCAGGACTGGTCCTGCTGACCCGGTCGACGCGGCCGGTCCCGAAGGCCGGAAGGCCTACGAGCCCGGCAGCATCGGATAGCTCCCGGTGTTCGTCGGCGCGTGCTCCGGCAGCCACAGCACGGCGACCGCGCCCTCGGCCGGCAGATGCTCCGGTGTCCCGGGGGTGCGGACGTTGCGGAAGGTCAGCCGGGCGCCCATCACCCGGGCCTGCCCGGCCGCGATGGTCAGACCGAGCCCGTGGCCCTTCCCGGCCCGGTCCTTGCTGCCGGTGCGGAAGCGGCTCGGCCCCTCGGCGAGCAGGTCCTCGGGAAAGCCCGGGCCGTGGTCGCGCACCCGGATGACCCGGCCCTCGACGCTGACCTCGATGGGCGGCTTGCCGTGCCGGGCCGCGTTGGCCAGGAGGTTGAACAGGACGCGCTCCAGACGGCGCGGGTCGGTGGTGACCTCCGACTCGTGCACGATGCGCACCTCGATGGCCCGGTCCTTGGCCGCCACCCGCCGGGCCACGAACTCGCCCAGCATGATGTCCTGCAGCTCCGCCCGCTCGGAGGCCCCGTCCAGCCGGGCCACCTCCAGCACGTCCTCGACCAGCGTGCGCATGGCCTTCGCCCGGTCCAGCACCAGCTCGGTGGGGCGCCCGGGCGGCAGCAGTTCCGCGGCGGTCAGCAGCCCGGTCACCGGGGTGCGCAGCTCGTGCGCGATGTCGGCGGTGACCCGCCGCTCGGCCTCGATGCGCTGCCGCAGCGCGTCCGCCATGGCGTCCACCGCACTCGCCAGGTCGTCGGTCTCGTCCCGTACGACGCCGCCCATGGCGTCCCGCACGCGCACATCGGTCCCGCCGCCCGCGAGCTGGCCCGCCGCGATGGCCGCCTTGCGCAGCCGCCGTGAGAGGTGCCCGCCGATGAGCACCCCGAGCGCGCTGCCGCCGAGGACGACCGCGATGGACCCGATGAGCAGGGCCTGGTCGAGGTCCTGGAGGATGTCCGAGCTGCGGTCGGTGAAGCCCGAGTGCAGCGACATCACCTGCCCGTTCTTCAGCGGCACGGCGGCCCATATGTCGGGCACGTCACCCGGCCGGTCCGCCACATAAGTGGCCCGCTGACCCGCCTCGACCCGCTCCCGCAGCGCCTGTGGCAGATCCGGGTCGTTGATCTTGGTGTTGGGGAAGTTCATCCGCCCGGACAGCTCGAAGTTGCGCTGGGCGATCATGATCCGCTCGTCGGCCAGGTCGCGCGCGTTGTCCAGCATCGAGACCCGGGCGGCGTTGTGCACGACTAGGCTCAGCGCGATCGCCACCAGCGCGCCCACCAGGGCGATGGCCGCGCTCAGCTTCCATCTGAGGCCCGTACGGATGCCCGCACGCTCCAAGCCCGCGGCGACCAGGCGCCGGAAGTGCCCCCTCATATCCCTGCCCCTGCTCAGGCCTTCAACTTGTAGCCGAAGCCGCGGACCGTCTCGATCCGGTCCTGGCCGATCTTCTGCCGCAGCCGCTGTACATGCACGTCGACGACGCGGGTGTCCCCGCCCCAGCCGTAGTCCCACACCCGCTCCAGCAGCTTGTCGCGGGAGAGCACCGTGCCCGGCGCGGAGGAGAACTCCAGCAGCAGCCGCATCTCGGTCGGCGTCAGCGCCACCGGCTGCCCGGCGCGGCGCACCTCCATGCCCTCGGTGTCGACCTCCAGGTCCCCGAAGGCCAGGACCCCGCCGCTCGCCGGGGCGGCCGGCTCCTCACCCCGGCCGCCGCCCGCGTGGCCGAAGCGGCGCAGCACCGCGCGGATCCGGGCGACCAGGACGGCACCGTCGAACGGCTTGGTCACGTAGTCGTCGGCGCCCGCCTCCAGGCCCAGCACGACGTCGATGGAGTCGGCCCGCGCCGACAGCATGATCACCGGCACGGTCGACTCGTCCCGGATCCGGCGGCACAGGCTGACACCGTCGAGGCCGGGGACCATGACGTCCAGCAGCGCGATGTCGGGGCGGTCCGCCCGGAACGCCTCCAGGCCCGAGAGCCCGTCGGGCATGGCGGTGACCACGAAGCCGTCCCGTTCCAGGGCGAGCTGCGTGGCCTCGCGGATGACGTCGTCGTCCTCGACGAACAGGACGTGGGTCTGGTCTGCCATCCCGGTGCTCTCTGTCCTCTGTGGTTCGTGGGGGTGCGTTCCACATTAGGGACGCGCGTTCGGTTGTTGAGGATGCGTTCTACTGCTGGGACGCATGGTCCGCGTGATGCGTTCACCGAGGGATCGTTCCGAGTGGCCCGATCGGTTCACACGGCCCTCCGCCCGCGTCAGCTCGCCGGCACCGGCGTCGCGCTGTCGCCGGCGACCTTCCCGTAGTCGTTGTGCGTGCGGTACTTCTCGGCGAAGTGGCCGGAGGTCCATCTGTACGTGATCACGTTCTCCCCGGAGGGACTCGACACCGGGTCACCCTTGTCGTACACCTGCTTGGTCACCACGAGGTCGCCGCGGTCGATCTCCGCATAGACCGGCGGCTCCTCCGACGTGAACACGTTCTCGTACGAGCCGTCCTGCTCGCGGTACACGTAACTGCCGACGCCCACCGCGTCACCGCAGGTCAGCACGTTGACGACGACGTCGTCCGCGGAGCCTCCGGTGAGATTGCCGTAGGAGACGTCGACCGGGTACTCGTTCGCCACGCACGGCTTCAGCTCGCGCTTCACCTCGGGCGCGACCTTCGGGTCGTCCTTGACGAGCTTGACCGCGTTCACGGTGTCGGGCGACTTCGACGGTGCGGTGGACGGCGTCGCGGCGGCGCCCGCCACCGAGTCGGCGTGCGCCGGGCCCTCGTCACGGGCGCCGGTGCCGCCGGCACCGCACCCGGACACCAAAAGGGCGAGGGCGGTGGGCACGGCCAGGGCCGCACTCACCGCCTGGATACTGCCCCGGGTCCGCGCAGGACCCTCGCCGGTCAGGCCGCGCACCGCTCCCGCTCCTCACGCTCCAGCGCGCGTGCGTCCAGGTCGCGGGACTCCAGCTCCTCGCGGAGCCGGGCGAGCGCCCGGTGCAGCGTGCTCTTGACCGTTCCGGCCGACATGCCGAGGGCGGCGGCCGTCTCCTCCGTGGACATCTGCTCCCAGTGTCGCAGCACCACGACACTGCGCTGCTTCGGGGCGAGGACCTTCAGGATGTCCATGAGCAGGGCGCGGTCCGCGTGCTGCTCGGTGGCGTCGTCGACCGAGGCGTCCGGCAGCTGCTCGGTCGGGACCTCCTCCAGCTTCCGCGCCCGCCACCACTCCGTGCGGGTGTTGATCATCACCCGGCGCAGGTAGGCGTCGGCCAGCCGCTTGTCCTCGATGGTCTCCCACCGGCCGTACGTCCGTACCAGCGCCGTCTGCAGCAGATCCTGCGCGTCCGTCGGGTCCGGGACCAGGCGGCGGGCACTGCGCAGCAGCGCGTCCTGCCGGGTGCGGACGTACTCCTCGAACTCGAGCACCTCGCCCTGCGCCATGGTGAACCGCCTCCCGTTTCCCCGTTTCGGGCCGGCTCCCCGCCGCCCGTGCACTGCCTGTGGTCTTCAGTCGTCCCGTGTCTTCCGGGAACGCATCTGAAGGTACGGAGGCGTTGTCACGGCGCTGTCCGAAGCAGCCTGCGGCCAGCGCTCGGCTGTCCGTCGGTTGTGTAACGGAAACCCGAACGGGGTAGGGAGGTGGGGGCGTTGAGGCGGATTAGGGGTGATTTGTCCACCCGGTCTCTGTTACGGACGCCGATCCGCGGCTGTGACCTGCCTGTACGTCAGGTCAGCGGCAGCCGGTACGAACCGCCCGCCAGCGGCTCCACCAGACCGTCGGCGACGAGACCGTCGAGGGCCCGGGCCCGCTGCACCGGCTCGTGCCACACCCGGTCCAGAGCGGCCTGCGGAACGGGCCCGTGCGCCTCCCGCAGCACGGCGAGCAGCCGCCCGCGCACCTGCCGGTCGGTGCCCGCGTAGGTCTGGCCCTTGCGCGGCGGCCCGTCGTGCTCCGGCTTGCCCGCCAGCCGCCACGCGCACTGCGCGGCGATCGGGCAGCGGTGACACGACTCGCTCTTCGCCGTGCACACCAGCGCGCCCAGCTCCATGGAGGCGGCGGCCCAGCGGGCGGCGGTCGGCTCGTCCTCGGGCAGCAGCGCGCGGGCCAGCCTGCGCTCGGCGGCGGTGGTGGCGTTCGGCGGGTACTGCACGCCGGTGACCGCGCGGGCGAGGACCCGGCGCACGTTGGTGTCCAGCACCGGGTGCCGCTGCCCGTAGGCGAAGGAGGCGACGGCGGCGGCCGTGTACTCGCCGATGCCGGGCAGCGCCAGCAGCTGCGCGTGGTCGGCCGGTACGTCACCGCCGTGCCGCTCCGTTATGGCGACGGCGGCGCCGTGCAGGCGCAGCGCGCGGCGGGGGTACCCGAGCCGTCCCCAGGCGCGGACGGCCTCGCCGGGCGCCTCCTTGGCCAGGTCGGCCGGGCGCGGCCAGCGCTGCAGCCACTGCTCGTAGACGGGCAGAACACGGCTCACCGGGGTCTGCTGCAGCATGAACTCGCTGACCATCACCCCCCACGCCCCGGCCTCGGGACGCCGCCACGGCAGGTCACGGGCGTGTTCGCCGAACCAGTCGATGACGGGGGAGTGCAGGTTCTCTCCGGTGACCGGGCCGGAGGGGGTGTCGGAGGGGGCGGAGGGGGAGGCGGCGGTGGGGTGCGGGGGTTTCGTGGGAGCAGTCATGGCCTCTCGATGGTGCCACGCAGAGGCCCCTGTTCGGGCATACCGCCACCCCTGAAGAGGACAGCCGCCTGACGATCGGCAGCAGTGCGGGCGGGCCGGGCGCTTGTAGCGTCAGGCGCATGGAACGTCCTGGCCCGGCCTCGCTCGCCCGTGGCGCCCTCCTCTGGGCCGCCTTCGCCGTCCCGGCGCTCACGGCTGACCGGGTCGGGCTGAACGAGCCGCGGCCGGGCTGGCAGCAGGCGGTCGGTGTGGTGGTGCTGGCCGCGGCCGCCGCTGCGTCCCGGCGGCTGCCTCTGGTGGCCTTCGGGCTGGTCGCAGCCCTGAGTCTCACCGCCGCCCCGGCCCTGTTCACCGTCTCCTACGGCCCCGCCCTCGGCATGTGCGCCCTGCTGCTCGGGCTGCGGGCGGGCCGGGCACGCCAGGCCCTGGTGTGCTTCGCGGCCGTCGGCTGCGCGGGCGCCGCGCGAAGCGCGCTCGTCGGGGTCGACCCGCCCCCCGAGTGCCTCGTCATGGCCGGCACGCTGCTCTTCGGCTGCGTCTTCCCCTGGCTCGGCGGGCGCTACTGGCGGCTGAGCCGTGAGCTGGCCGAGGCGGGGTGGCTGCGTGCCGCCCGGCTGGAGGACGAGGCCCGCTTCGCCGAGGAGCGCGCCCGGCTGCGCGAACGGGCCCGGATCGCCCAGGACATGCACGATTCCCTCGGCCACGAACTGAGCCTCATCGCCCTGCGCGCGGGTGCCCTCCAGGTCTCCCACGGCCTCGGCGACGAACACCGGGCCGCGGCGGCCGACCTGCGCGCGGCCGCCGCCGACGCCACCGACCGGCTGCACCGCATCATCGGCGTTCTGCGCGAGGACGACGACGAGCCGGTACCGCTGGCGCCGGCCGGCGAGACCCTGGAGCAACTCGTCGCCCGCGCCGCCGAGTCGGGCCTCCCCGTGCGCTGGGAGCACGCCGGACGGCCCGCGGACCCCGGCGACGTCGCCGAGCGGCTGCTGCACCGCGTGGCCCGGGAGGCACTGACCAACGCGGCACGGCACGCGCCGGGCGCTCCCGTGGTCGTGGCGGTCACCGGGCGCGCCGCGGGCACCGTCGTCACGATCACCAGCGGCCGGGCGACACAGGACGGTTGCCCGCCTTCCGGAGGCGGAACGGGCCTGCTCGGGCTGCGGGCCGCGGTGACCTCGGTCGGCGGGGAGTTCGAGGCGGGCCGTCACGGTGAGGGCTTCCGGGTGCGGGCGTACGTCCCGCGGCAGCGCACCGACGTCACGCCTGCGCGCCCCGCCCGTGAGCCGTTCACCCAGGTCCGCCGCCGGGTCGCCATCGGCCTCGGCACCGCGGCCGGCGTGGGCGCCGTGCTCGTCGGCGCCGCCTTCGGCTGGTACGCGTACGCCGAGACGCACTCGGTGCTCGAACCGGCCGCGTACGCCGAACTTCGCCTGGGTGCCCCCACCGCCGAGGTCGAGCGCGTGCTGCCCGATCGTGATGTGAACGACCCACCCGACGACCGGGCTCCCGTTCCGCCCCGGGGAGCCGAGTGCCGCTACTACCGCGCGAGCGGCGAACTGTTCGTCTCCGTCGACCACTTCAGACTGTGCTTCGAGGCCGGGCGGCTGATCGCCAAGGACGTGGTCCCCGGGGTCGGCCTGTCCGGCGAAGGCCGGGAAGAGTACGAGGAGTTCGCACGGTGAGCACAGGGGACACGAGCAGGGCACCGATCCGGGTGCTGCTGGCCGACGACGAGGCGATGGTCCGGGCCGGGGTGCGCGCCATCCTGGACAGTGGCGGAGGGACGGAGGTCGTCGCCGAGGCGGGCGACGGGCGCGAGGCGGTCGAGCAGGCCCGCGCGCACCGCCCGGACGTCGCCCTGCTGGACATCCGCATGCCCCGTCTGGACGGCCTCGGGGCGGCGGAGGAGATCGTGCGGTCGGTGCCCGGCACGGCCGTCGCGATGCTCACCACCTTCTCCGAGGGCGCCTACGTGACCCGCGCCCTCGGCGGTGGCGCCACCGGCTTCCTGCTGAAGTCCGGGGACCCGTACGAACTCGTCGCGGGTGTGCGGGCGGTGGCCGCGGGCGCCGCGTTCCTCTCGCCCAAGGTGGCCCGGTACGTCATCGACGAGGGTCTCGGCGGCGGGCGCCTCACCCGCGAGGCCGGGGCACGCGCGCGGGTGGCGGTCCTGAGCCCCCGTGAGCGCGAGGTGCTCGGTCTGGTCGGCGCAGGCCTGTCCAACCCGGAGATCGCCGCCCGGCTGCACCTGGTCGAGGGCACGGTGAAGGCCTACGTCAGCGCGGTCCTGGACCGGCTGGACGTGCGCAACCGGGTGCAGGCGGCGATCGTGGCGTACGAGGCGGGGCTGGTGGAGCCGTAAGCGACCGGGGGCTCGCGGTGCCCGTCGGTGAAGGACGCAAGACCGGCCGTCGGTGCGGGCGCGCACCGCTCGACGACACGCGCACGGCCGGGGCTCAGCGACGCGCGCATGGCCATGGCTCAACGGCGCGCGTGCGGGAGCGGCTGAGCAGCGCGCGTGCGTCCTGGCCCGGCTGTGCGCCGTGCGTCCCGGCTCACCGGCGCGCGGCCGTCTCGTACGACGCGACGAGCGCCGGGCCCGGTCCCAGCACCCACCGCACCGCCGGTGTCGACGAGGCGCGCAGTGCTCCGGTCAGCCGGGTCATCGGCTCGGCGCCCAGCCGTACGGCGACGAGGGCGACGAGTGTGCCGAGGCCGAGGCCCGCCATGACGTCGTGCGGATAGTGCACGCCGACGAAGACCCTGGAGAGGGCCATGAGAAGGGCGAGCGGGGCGGTCAGCCACAGCAGCGCACGCCGGACCAGTGCCAGGGTCACTGCCGACGCGCCCGCGATCGTGGCGTGGTTGGACGGGAAGGACCAGTCGCCGTGCGGGGGGCATTCGGCCAGCGACACGGCCGCATCGGCCACCGCCCGGCACGGACGTTCCTCCGTGACAAAGGACTTGAGGACCTCACTGCACACATACGCCACAGCAGTGGCCAGAGGCGCAAGGACCGCTGTCGCGAAGGCGCGGGGGCAGTCGCGGCGAGCGCGCCACCAGCCGGCGGCGAACAGCGCGACGAAGACGAGCAGTCCGGCCTCCGTCCATGTCCTGACCCCGTGTTGTACCCACGACGGGGTGGTGTGGGCGAAGTCGGTGATGTCGCGGTAGAGCGTCGTGTCCTGGAAGGCCATGGTCACGGACGGTAGGCGAAGGGGCCGTTCCGTCACACCCGGCGATCGTCATGCCGCACACATGACGAAAGACGGGGTGGGAACGTGACTTCCGGAATGATGATCCGGAAAAGTTGTCGCTCCGAGCGGCGGGTGGGACGGGCTAACGTGCCGATCTCTCGTAAGGTTTGCGCCGTGGGATCTCTGCGCAATCCGGTCGGGCCGCTTCCCTCCTCCATCTACTGGCGTCGGAGGGTCGTACTGGTGTCTGTGGTCGCCGTGTTGGCGCTGCTGACCACCTGGATCGTGATGATGGGCGGCGGCGGCAAGGACCGTGACAACGGCGCCAACGGCAAGAATCCCGCGCCTTCCATCACGCCCGGGCCGTCGAGTTCGGGTCCGGCCATCAGCCAAGCACCCGGCGGACGCGACGAATCGGGCGGCGGCGGTTCCGGCGGCTCGTCGTCCGGCTCGGGCGACGGCTCCGGTGACGGCTCCGGGAACGGGTCCGGAGACGGTTCCGGCTCCGGCGACGGTTCCGGATCCGGCGACGGTTCCGGCTCCGGCGGCTCCGAGGGGGCGGGCGGTGACGGCGGCTCGGGGAGCGGCGCCACCGCGGGCGGCGTCGGCGCGGGCGACACCCTGCCGGCCGGTTCCACCCTCCCCAACTGCACCGCGGGCGCGGTGAAGTTCAGCCTGCGCAGCCGGCACAACACCTACGACCCCGAGCAGACGCCCACCTTCCTGCTGACCGCACGGAACGTCTCCGGCAGCGACTGCAAGATCGATCTCGGGCCGAAGAACGCGGTGTTCACCATCGCCCCGGCGAGCAGCGACGACGACTACTGGTCCTCCGAGGACTGCCCCAAGGCCGCCGCGCACCAGCTGTACCGGGTCGCCGCCGGCAGCGGCATCACCTACACCGTGAAGTGGGACCGCAAGCCGAGCGCTCCCGAGTGCGCCACGCCTCCCGCGGGCTCCGCCGGGGCGGGCACGTACCTGGTGGAAGCCAAGGCTCCGGGCTTTGCGAAGGTGCAGACGTCGTTCGTGCTCTCGGCCGACTAAGCCCCGGCGCCGAAACCGGCGAAGAGGCCCGGCAGAAGAGACGGTGGCGGTACGTCCGAGGGCGGTACCCCTTGCCGGGTACCGCCCTCAGCCAGTGCGGCAGGGTGCCCTGCGCGCTAGACGTACCGCTCCAGGATCGACGACTCCGCCAGGCGCGACAGGCCCTCGCGGACGCTGCGCGCCCGGGCCTCGCCCACGCCGTCCACCGTCTGCAGGTCGTCCACGCTCGCGGCGAGCAGCTTCTGCAGCCCGCCGAAGTGCTCGACCAGGCGGTCGATGATCGCGCCGGGGAGCCGGGGCACCTTGGCCAGCAGGCGGAAGCCGCGCGGGGAGACCGCCGAGTCCAGCGTCTCGGGTGCGCCGGTGTAGCCCAACGCCCGGGCCACCGTGGACAGTTCGAGAAGCTCGGCGTGGCTGAGGGCGTCGAGTTCGGCGAGGGCCTCGTCGACCGTGCGGGAACGCTTGGCGGTGGGTTCGGGGACGTAGTCCCGCACGACCAGTTCACGCTCGGGCTCCACGCCCGCGATCAACTCGTCGAGCTGGAGGGCCAGCAGCCGGCCGTCCGTGCCCAGCTCCACCACGTACTCGGCGATCTCGGTGGCGATGCGGCGGACCATCTCCAGACGCTGGGCGACCGCCGAGACGTCCCGGACGGTCACCAGGTCCTCGATCTCCAGCGCCGACAGCGTGCCCGCGACCTCGTCGAGGCGGAGCTTGTAGCGCTCCAGGGTCGCGAGGGCCTGGTTGGCGCGGGACAGGATCGCAGCCGAGTCCTCCAGGACGCGGCGCTGGCCGTCGACGTACAGGGCGATCAGCCGCATCGACTGGGAGACGGAGACCACCGGGAAGCCGACCTGCTTGCTGACGCGGTCCGCGGTGCGGTGCCGGGTGCCCGTCTCCTCCGTCGGGATCGTCGGGTCCGGGACCAGCTGCACGCCGGCGCGCAGGATCTTCGACAGGTCCGAGGACAGCACGATGCCGCCGTCCAGCTTGCACAGCTCGCGCAGACGGGTCGCGGTGAACTCGACGTCCAGGACGAAACCGCCGCTGCACAGCGCCTCGACCGTCTTGTCGGAGCCGAGCACGATGAGCCCGCCGGTGTTGCCGCGGAGTACCCGCTCCAGGCCGTCACGCAGGGCGGTGCCGGGTGCCACGGCGCTCAGGGAGGCGCGCATCAGGCCATCGGTACCGGCACTCCCGCCGGACTTTCCGGGAGCCGATGCCCGGTCGTTGGCTGCCACTGCACTCCTCCGGTCGCAGGTTCTGGGCGCCCCCGTGTCGCGCGCTCGGTTCGCACGGACGGGCGAGACCAGGGCAAAGTCTACCGGCGACCCTCCTCGTCCTGTGGGGCCTCTCGGCGACGGGAGCGGGGAAGGACCCGCAGGGCGTCCCCTATGTCCGCGACTTCCAGGACCTTCATGCCCGGCGGGACCTTGCCCGGATCGGCCGGTACCAGGGCATGTGTGAAGCCCAGACGGTGGGCTTCCGCCAGTCTGCGCTGCACGCCAGTGACCCGTCTCACCTCGCCCGCGAGGCCCACTTCGCCGATCGCGACGAGGTTCTTCGGGAGAGGTGTGTCACTCGCGGCGCTCGCCAGGGCGAGGGCGACGGCCAGGTCGGCGGCCGGCTCCGAGAGCTTCACACCGCCCACCGTCGCGGAGTAGATGTCCCTTTTGCCCAAGGCGCTGATCTGCCCGCGCTGTTCCAGCACCGCGAGCATCATCGAGACGCGGGAGGTCTCCAGACCCGAGGTGGTGCGGCGCGGGGAGGGGATCTGCGAGTCGACCGTGAGCGCCTGGACCTCGGCGACCAGCGGGCGGCGGCCCTCCAGGGTGACCGTCAGGCAGGTGCCCGGGACCGGTTCGGCCCGGCGGGTCAGGAAGAGCCCGCTCGGGTCGGCGAGGCCCGTGATGCCCTCGTCGTGCAGCTCGAAGCAGCCGACCTCGTCGGTGGTGCCGTAGCGGTTCTTGACGCCGCGCACCAGGCGCAGGCGGGCGTGCCGGTCGCCCTCGAAGCTCAGGACGACGTCCACCAGGTGCTCCAGCAGGCGCGGGCCCGCGATCGCGCCGTCCTTGGTGACATGGCCCACCAGCAGCGTGGACATGCCGCGTTCCTTCGAGGCCCGGATGAGGGCGCCCGCGACCTCCCGCACCTGGGCCATGCCACCGGGGGCGCCGTCGATCTCGGGGGAGGCCACCGTCTGCACCGAGTCCATGATCAGCAGCGACGGCTTCACCGCGTCCAAATGGCCCAGCACGGCCGCCAGATCCGTCTCGGCCGCCAGGTACAGGTGGTCGTCGATGGCGCCGATGCGGTCGGCCCGCAGCCGGACCTGGCTCGCCGACTCCTCGCCCGTGACGTACAGCGTGCGGTGCTCGTCGCTCGCGGACTTGGCCGCCACGTCGAGCAGCAGCGTGGACTTGCCGACCCCCGGCTCGCCCGCGACCAGCACCACCGCGCCGGGCACCAGCCCGCCGCCGAGCACGCGGTCCAGCTCGGGCACGCCGGTGGGGCGGGCGGTCGCCTGCCGTCCGTCCACCTGGCCGATGGGCAGGGCGGAGGTGGTGACCCGGCCCGGTGCCGTCGTACGCACCGCGGGCGCGCCGTACTCCTCGACCGTCCCCCAGGCCTGGCACTCGGGGCAGCGGCCGAGCCACTTCGCCGTCTGCCAGCCGCACTCCGTGCAGCGGTAGGACGGGCGGTCCTTGGTGGTCTTCGTACGGGCAGCCATGGACGGAACCGTAGCCGCAGGCACTGACATCGCGGGGGCCGGCCGACGGCGGCCACCTGCGCGCCAGGGGTTCGCCACCCCGCGCCAGCGGCGGAACAACCGGTTCATGTCCCCGATTGAGGGATCGTTTCACCCGTACGGATTAAATGTGCTCAAGCCGCCGGAAGGTGCCACTCCCGGCCCCCTACGGTCGCCGAATGATGAGCAGTACTCCGGAGATCTCGACCCGCTCGACCCGCACGGCCGGCGCACATCGGGCGCACCGGGAAGCGCGCGACCACGGGGCGGCGCGCACGCTGGCGCAGCGGCCGCCCGCGCGCTATGAGCCGTACCTGGACGGCCTGTTCACCTACTGCCTGTCGGTGCTGTGCGACCACGAGGCCGCGACCGCCGCCCTGGGCGACGTCCTCGCACTCGCCGAACGCCGCGGCCGGCAGGCCCCCGAGGCACCCGCGGACCGCAGGGCCTGGCTGTACGCGCTGGCCCGCTGGGCGTGCCTGCGCAAGCTGGCCGAGGCCAAGCAGAAACGTCTGAGCAGCCACGCGGCGGGCCGCACCGACCGGCGGCGCGCCGACCGGCCGACCGCCCCGGCCCCCTCCGAGGAGGTCCAGGAGCAGCGCCGCCGCGAACTGGCCCTGCTGGCCTGGCCGGAGGCCGCCGGCACCACCCCGGAGCAGCGCGAGGCACTCGAACTGGCCGTGCGCCACCACCTGGCCGCCCACGAGGTCGCCGCCGTCCTCGGCATGGACCTGGCCGCCGCCCGCGATCTGATCGCCTCCGCCGCGTGCGAGGTGGAACGCACGCGTGCGGCCCTCGCCGTGGTCGAGACCGGGGCGTGTCCGAGCGTCGCGCACCTCGTCGGAGACGACCGGCTCGTGCTCGGCACGGCCCTGCGCCGCGAACTCGTCAGGCACGTCGACGACTGCCCACGCTGCCGCCGCACCGCCGAGCGCGCCATCCCCGGCCGCTGGCCCGGCACCAGCGTCACGCCCGCCGAACTGCCCGTCCTGCCCGCGCCCCGCGCGGCCGTGCACGTCGCCATGGCCCACCACCCGCGCGCGCGGAACGCCGCTCCCCGCTTCGACCGGCGGGGCTTCCCGATGGATCCCAAGGACCACGCCGCCCGAAGGGACCGCCTTCGCGCGCGTGCCATCACCACGACCGTCGTCGCCACCGTCGTGGCCGCCCCCGTGCTGGCCCTGTGGGCCGCCTACCGGGGCACCCCGGTAGGCGAGGGCCAGGACGGCCGCTCGGCCTCCGCGCGCGAGGCGGACGACCCGTTCGGCCTGGACGGCGAGATGGCGGGCGGCGGCTACGAGAACACGGGTAACGCGAGCACGCGCCCCGGCCCCCGCTTCGACAAGGACGGCAAGGCCGACGTCTCCGTCGAGGTCATCGGCGTCGCCGGCGCGGGACGGGAGAGCGCCCTGGAGGTCACGGCCGACAACAGCGGCGACACCACCCTGATCACCCTGACCGCGAGCGGCCCGGCCCCGGTCCGCTGGTCCGCGTCCACGGGAGCCCCCTGGCTCTACCTCAGCCAGTCCTCGGGAACGCTCCGGCCCGGCGAGTCGTTGACGATCAAGGTGTACGTCGACCACCTGCGGGAGCCCGCCGGCCCCTGGCACGCGCAGGTGGCGGTGGCACCGATGGGCGCCGTCGTCCACATCGAGGGGTACGGCACCGCGCCCACCCCCTCCGGCCCGGACCCCCGCCCCAGCGACCCGGGCGACCCGGACCCGACCCACCCCGACCCGACGCCCACGACCTCCGCCCCGGACCCCGACCCGACGCCGACCACCCCGCCTCCGTCGGCCGACCCGGACCCCACACCCACACCGACGGACCCGGATCCGACCGACCCGGCGGACTCGACGCCACCGCCCTCGGACAGCGGCGACCCCGGCCCGGTCACGTCGTAGCCGGCCCCTCAGGCCCCAGGGGGCGCCGGATGCGCGGGATCCGCGGGATCCGCGGGATGCGGTGCCAGCAGCGGCAGCTGCGAGGCCAGCCGCTCCTCGCACAGCTCGACCAGCCGGTCGTAGCCGGCCTTGCCCATCAGCTCGATCAGCTCCGGCCGGTAGGAGACGTAGACGGGATCGCCCGCGCCGTGCGCCGAGGTCGCCGAGGTGCACCACCAGTGCAGGTCGTGGCCGCCCGGGCCCCAGCCGCGCCGGTCGTACTCACCGATCGACACCTGCAGCACACGCGTGTCGTCGGGCCGGTCGATCCACTCGTACGTCCGCCGCACCGGCAGCTGCCAGCACACGTCCGGCTTGGTCTCCAGCGGCTCGCGGCCCTCCTTCAGGGCGAGGATGTGCAGCGAGCAGCCCATGCCGCCCTCGAAGCCCGGCCGGTTCTGGAAGATGCACGAGCCCTGGAAGGGCCGCGTCTGCCGCTCGCCGTCCTCGTCCTCGGAGACCCAGCCGCCCTGAGTGCCCTCGGCGTGGTGCTGCCAGATGTCCGGCGTGAGCCTGGCCACATGCTCGGCGACGCGCTTCTCGTCGTCCTCGTCGGAGAAGTGGGCACCCAACGTGCAGCACCCGTCGTCCGCGCGGCCCGCCTGGATGCCCTGGCAGCCGCTGCCGAAGATGCAGTTCCAGCGAGAGGTCAGCCATGTCAGATCGCAGCGGAAGACCTGCTCGTCGTCCGCCGGATCAGGAAACTCCACCCACGCGCGAGCGAAGTCGAGGCCCTTCTCGTCGGATTCCACGACAGCAGGTGATTTGTCGCGCTTCGCCTTTTTCGTCTTTGGCACGAGTCCAGGGTACGGGCCGCGGTACGGGCCTTGTACCCCCGCCGAGGACGGCGGACGGCCCACAGGGCGCTAGCGTTCCGTACATGAGACTCGGTGTCCTCGACGTGGGATCGAACACGGTGCATCTGCTCGTGGTGGACGCGCACCCCGGCGCGTGCCCGCTGCCCGCGCACTCGCACAAGGCGGAACTGCGCCTCGCCCAGCTCCTCGACGGCGACGGCGCGATCGGCCCCCACGGCGTCGACCGGCTGGTGTCGGTGATCAAGGAGGCGCTCCAGGCCGCCGAGGACAAGGGTGTCGAGGAGGTCCTCCCCTTCGCGACCTCCGCCGTACGGGAGGCCCGGAACGCCGACGACGTCCTCGAACGCGTCCGCACCGAGACCGGCGTCGAGCTCCAGGTCCTCACCGGCTCCGAGGAGGCCCGCCTCACCTTCCTCGCCGCCCGCCGCTGGTTCGGCTGGTCGGCCGGGAAGCTGCTGGTCCTGGACATCGGCGGCGGCTCCCTGGAGGTCGCCTACGGCATCGACGAGGAGCCCGACGCGGCCGCCTCGCTGCCGCTGGGCGCCGGCCGTCTCACCGCCGGCTGGCTGCCCGGTGACCCGCCCGACCCGGAGGACGTCCGCGCCCTGCGCCGCCATGTCCGCACCGAGATCGCCCGCACGGTCGGCGAGTTCAGCCGCTTCGGCACCCCCGACCACGTCGTCGCCACCTCCAAGACCTTCAAGCAGCTGGCCCGCATCGCCGGCGCGGCCCGCTCCGCCGAGGGCCTCTACGTCCAGCGCGAGCTCAAGCGGGAGTCCCTGGAGGGCTGGGTCCCGCGGCTGGCCGCCATGACGGAGCGGGAGCGCGCCGAGCTGCCGGGCGTCTCGGAGGGCAGGGCCGGCCAGCTCCTGGCGGGCGCCCTGGTGGCCGAGGCCGCGCTGGATCTCTTCGGCGTGGAGCGCGTGGAGATATGCCCCTGGGCGCTGCGGGAGGGCGTGATCCTGCGTCGCCTGGATCACATGGAGTCCGTGTAGGGGGCCGAACGCTATGGCAAACACCACAACGGCCAAGAGGCCCCCCACCCCACCCCGACCACACCCCGTAATCTGTCCTGCATGGCAGAGCCAGCCGTGAAGATCCCGGACGCGAAGGTCGCCCTGTCGACGGCCTCGGTCTACCCGGAGTCGACGGCCACGGCCTTCGAGATCGCCGCGCGCCTCGGCTACGACGGAGTCGAGGTCATGGTCTGGACCGACCCGGTCAGCCAGGACATCGAGGCCCTGCGCAGACTCAGCGACTACCACCAGATCCCGGTCCTGGCCGTGCACGCCCCCTGCCTGCTCATCACGCAGCGCGTCTGGTCCACCGATCCGTGGACCAAGCTCCAGCGGGCCCGCGCGGCGGCCGAGAAGCTCGACGCCAGCACGGTCGTCGTCCACCCCCCGTTCCGCTGGCAGCGCCAGTACGCCCGGGACTTCGTCGCCGGCATCTGGCGCATGGCGAACGAGACGGACGTACGGTTCGCCGTCGAGAACATGTACCCCTGGCGCTACCGCGACCGCGAGATGCTCGCGTACGCCCCCGACTGGGACGTCACGAAGGACGACTACCGGCACTTCACCATCGACCTCAGCCACACCGCGACGGCCCGCTCCGACGCCCTCGACATGGTCGACCGCATGGGGGACCGGCTCGGCCACGTCCACCTCGCCGACGGCCGGGGCTCGGCCAAGGACGAGCACCTGGTGCCCGGCCGCGGCACCCAGCCCTGCGCCGAGGTGCTGGAGCGGCTCGCCCTGACCGGCTTCGACGGGCACGTCGTCATCGAGGTCAACACCCGCCGCGCGATGTCGAGCGCGGAGCGCGAGGCCGACCTGGCGGAGGCCCTGGCCTTCACCCGCCTGCACCTGGCCTCGGCGGTGAAGGTGCCGCGGCGATGACCGGCCGCCCCCCGGCCGGCAGCGCGTCCGGCACCACCGCCCGCCGCCGCGGCCGCCCCCCGCGCACGGAGTCGGCGGACACCCGCGACCGCATCCTGACCGCCGCCCGCGACGAGTTCTCCGAGCGCGGCTACGAGAAGACGTCCGTGCGCGGCATCGCCAAGTCCGCCGGGGTCGACTCGGCGCTCGTGCACCACTACTTCGGGACGAAGGAGCAGGTCTTCGAGGCGGCGATCACCCAGTCCTTCGGACCGGCCCTGCAGGCGCCGAAGGCCATCGAGGAAGGCCCGCTCGACGGGGTGGGGGAGCGCCTGGCCCGCTTCTTCTTCGGCGTCTGGGAGAACCCGGCGACCCGCGCGCCGCTGCTCGCCGTCGTCCGCTCCGCCCTCACCAACGACACCGCGGCCGCCGTCTTCCGGCGGATCATCGCCACGCAGGTGCTGCGCCGCATCGCCGTGCGGCTGGAGCTGCCGGACGCCGAGCTGCGGGCCGAGCTCGCCGCCGCCCAGCTCGTGGGCACCGCGATCCTGCGGTACGTCCTCAGGATCGAGCCGCTGGCCTCGGCGGACCCGGAGCAGGTCATCGCGCGGCTGGCCCCGGTCGTACAGGGACATCTGACCGATCCGTAAGGCGTGCGGGTGCCGTCGTCCGAGACGCGCATCCCGCATTCCGGACACTCTGTCCCGCCCACTGGATGACCGGCGTACGCTCGGTAGCAGTCAGAAATCTCCGAACTCTCTGACGCCGTCTCTGAAGGAGCGAGCGACGATGCCCGAGCTGAGGTCCCGCACAGTCACCCACGGCCGCAACATGGCGGGCGCCCGCGCCCTTATGCGCGCCTCCGGTGTACCGGGTGCGGACATCGGCCGCAAGCCGATCATCGCGGTCGCCAACAGCTTCACCGAGTTCGTGCCGGGGCACACGCACCTGGCGCCGGTCGGCCGGATCGTCAGCGAGGCGGTCGTCGCGGCCGGCGGCATCCCGCGCGAGTTCAACACCATCGCCGTCGACGACGGCATCGCCATGGGCCACGGCGGCATGCTCTACTCCCTGCCCTCCCGCGACCTGATCGCGGACAGCGTGGAGTACATGGTCGAGGCGCACTGCGCCGACGCCCTGATCTGCATCTCCAACTGCGACAAGATCACCCCGGGCATGCTGAACGCCGCCCTGCGGCTGAACATCCCGACGGTCTTCGTCTCCGGCGGCCCCATGGAGTCCGGCCGCGCCACGCTCGTCGACGGCACGGTCCGCACCCTCGACCTGGTCGACGCGATCTCCGACGCCGTGAACGACAAGATCTCGGACGAGGACATCCTCCGCATCGAGGAGAACGCCTGTCCGACCTGCGGCTCCTGTTCCGGCATGTTCACCGCCAACTCGATGAACTGCCTGACCGAGGCCATCGGCCTGTCCCTCCCGGGCAACGGCTCGGTCCTCGCCACGCACACGGCCCGCAAGGCGCTGTACGAGGACGCCGCCCGTACGGTCATGGACATCACCCGCCGCTACTACGAGCAGGACGACGAGACGGTCCTGCCCCGCAGCGTGGCGTCCTTCGCGGCCTTCGAGAACGCCATGGCGCTCGATATCGCCATGGGCGGCTCCACCAACACGATCCTGCACCTGCTGGCCGCCGCCCAGGAGGCGGGCGTCCCCTTCGGCCTCGACGAGATCAACGCGGTCTCGCGCCGCGTGCCCTGCCTGGCCAAGGTCGCCCCGAACGTCGCGAAGGACCGCACGTACTACATGGAGGACGTGCACCGCGCCGGCGGCATCCCCGCCCTGCTGGGCGAGCTGCACCGCGCGGGCCTGCTCAACGAGGACGTCCACTCCGTGCACAGCCCGACCCTCGCCGACTGGCTGAAGACCTGGGACGTGCGCGGCGGCTCCCCCTCCGCCGAGGCGGTCGAGCTGTGGCACGCGGCCCCCGGCTGCGTCCGCTCCGCCGAGGCCTTCTCCCAGTCCGAGCGCTGGGAGGCGCTGGACGAGGACGCCGAGGGCGGCTGCATCCGTTCCGCCGAGCACGCCTACTCCAAGGACGGCGGACTCGCGGTCCTCAAGGGCAACCTTGCGGTCGACGGCTGTGTCGTGAAGACGGCCGGCGTCGACGAGTCCATCTGGACCTTCGAGGGCCCGGCGGTCGTCTGCGAGTCGCAGGAGGAGGCCGTCCAGAAGATCCTCACCCAGCAGGTCAAGGACGGCGACGTCGTCGTCATCCGCTACGAGGGCCCCAAGGGCGGCCCCGGCATGCAGGAGATGCTCTACCCGACCTCGTACCTCAAGGGCCGCGGCCTGGGCAAGACCTGCGCGCTCGTCACGGACGGCCGCTTCTCCGGCGGCACCTCCGGCCTCTCCATCGGCCACGCCTCGCCCGAGGCGGCCGCGGGCGGCACCATCGCCCTGGTCGAGGACGGCGACCGGATCCGCATCGACATCCCGAACCGCTCCATCGAACTGCTGGTGGACGACGCCGAGCTGGCCCGCCGCGACCAGGCGCTGAACGGCGTGTACGCCCCGAAGAACCGCGACCGCAAGGTCTCGGCGGCGCTGCGCGCCTACGCGGCGATGGCGACCAGCGCGGACAAGGGCGCCGTGCGGGACGTGTCGAAGCTGGGCTGATCCCTTCTCGCGCCGAGGGCCGTCTCCCGCTGCGGGGGGGCCCTCACCCGCGTCACCAGGTGGCGGGATCGCCCGCGGGAACGGAGAAGACGGTGCCGTCGGGCGCGGCGGCGTAGAGGCGCCCGTCGGCAAGTACGGGGGCGGGCACGACGTCGGCGATCCGGTCCGAATGGGTACCGAGCCGCGGGGGCGTCTGCCCGAGCACCCTGCCCTCGCGTGCGTCCACGCCGAGCAGCCGCCCGTCGGGAGCGGAGAAGTAGACGTACCGGCCATCGGCCACCGGCGCGGAACCCCGGGTCACCGCGGTCTCCAGGCTCCACATGTGCTTCCGCGCCTCCATGTCGACGGCCACCAGTGATCCGCCGTCCCCCGTGAGGTACACGAGGTTGCCGCGCACCATGGCCTGGGGCTGTTCGAGTGCTACGGGCAGCTTCACCTGCCGAGAGGCGCCGTCGTCCGGCGTGTAGCGCACCAAGGCCTTCGCCGATCCGTACACCGCGTCGACAGAGACGAAGAGGACCGATCCGTCGACGACGCCGACAGGCCGCAGCGACCCCTCGAGCCGTACGTCCCATCGCACCTCGCCCGTGTCCGGGGCGACCGCGGTGACACGGGTACTCGACCCGTCGTCCGACGTGCTCGTGCCGTAGGCCAGCGGGTCTCCGGCGAAGGAGGCGAAGTACGGTGCCTGATGACCCTGGATCCGATGGTTCCACTTCGTCCGTCCCGAAGCGCTGTCCACGCCGGTGACCGTGCCGTCCACGCCGGTGACCAGGAGCACGTCCCCCGCGTGGGCCAGGCCGCTGTACGACGGCACCGTCTGCTGCCAGCGCGTGCTGCCCGAGCCGGGCTCGAAGGCCTCCAGCCGCGCCCCCCGATCCAGCGCGGGCTGCACGAGGCCACCGGACACGACGGGCCGTCCGCCCTGCGTCGTGGCGACGGTGCGCCGCCACAAAGGACGCCCGTCGGACGGGTCGAGTGCGAAGACGCGACCCGTCTGCGCGCAGACCAACGTCCCTTCGCCGTACGAGCACTGCGGCGTCCCCCTCTCGGGCGCCGACGTCGTTTCCCAGGGGGTGAACCCCGCCGCCGTGGTGCGCGGCTCGCTGCCGCCCGCCGGTGTCGGGTCGTCACCGCCGAGGAGGTGCACCGACGTCAACGCGGCGACCGTGGCCAGGCCCAGGAGGCCGGCCCCGGCCAGAGGCCACCAGCCCGGGTGTTTCCAGAACCGTCGTTCATGCTCAGTCACCCGCGGCTGCGGCCTCGGCTCGGGCTTCGGCATGTCCCCGGTCCGCTGCGCCGGTATGAACGCCTGCGTGTCGTACGAGGCCGCCACCGACCTCAGTTCCCGCATCAACTCGTCCGGTGTCGGCCGTTCCTCGGGCTCCTTGGCAAGACACCGCAGTACGAGCGGCGCGAGACTCTCCGGCACGCCGGTCAGATCCGGCTCGTCATGGACGACCTGGTAGGCGACGACATACGGGCTGTCCGAATCGAACGGCCCCCGTCCCGTGGCCGCGTGCACCATCACCGACCCGAGCGCGAAGACGTCGGCGGCGGGCCCCACCTCCCGGGGTCTTCGGAACTGCTCCGGCGCCATGAAGGGCGGAGTGCCGATCAACTTGCCCGTCTCGGTCCGCAGTTCGCTGTCCTTCGGCCGGGAGATGCCGAAGTCGATGACCTTGGGCCCGTCCTCGGCGAGGAGTACGTTGCTCGGTTTGAGATCCCGGTGCACCACACCGACCCGGTGGATGTCGCGCAGCGCCTCGGCCAGTCCGGCCATCAGGCGGCGCAACTCGGCGGGGCTCATGGCGCCGTTCCGCTTCACATGCTCGGACAGCGTCGGGCCGGGAATGAACAGCGTTGCCATCCAGGGCCGTTCGGCCTCCGGGTCGGCGTCGACGACGGGCGCGGTGAAGGCACCGCTGACCTGCCGTGCGGCCGCCACCTCCTGCCTGAACCGTCCCCTGAACTCGGGATCCCTGGCGAATGCGGCATGAACGACCTTCACCGCGAGCTTCATCCCGGACGTGCTCCGGGCGAGATGCACGATGCCCATCCCCCCGGAGCCCAGAGTCGACTCCAGCCTGTAGTGACCGGCGTATTCAGGGAGATCCGCTTCCGTGCCCGCCCCGGTACTGCCTCGTGGCGCCATGGAACCACCCCCGTGATCTTCGTCCGCGCGCGCGACGCACGGAGCCTAGTCGATGACTCGTTCGGGACAGAGGCGGCTTGCTAGTCTCCACACGCGAATTGCGCACGTGTGTTGCATGGCGTGACGCGGGGGAATCAACGGTGCTCCATGGCGGTCATGGGGCCCAACGGGGGGAGTTCTCATGTCTGTCGATCGTGTCGAAGAGACAACGAGCGGCCAGGTGACCGAAGCGGTCGGTACCGAGGTCACCACCACGGCTCTGCGCTACTACTCGGTCGCGCCCGGTGCCCGTCTCAACGTCCGCAGTGGCCCCGGCACCAACTACACCGTGGTCAGGATCCTGCCCGAGGGGGCGAAGGTCCCGATCCACTGCCAGTCGCCGGGCACCCGGGTGACAGGCCCCTACGGCACGACCAGCGTCTGGGACAACATCGACAACGGTCAGTACGTCTCGGACGCCTATGTGAACACCGGCAGCGACGGCTACATCCGTCCGCGCTGCTCCTGATCCGACCACGACTTTGGGACCACTCATGTCTTCCGTGAGACGCAGATCCATGATGCTCGCCGGGCTCACCGGAGCCCTCCTCATGGTGGGCGCCGCCACCTCCGAGGCCGCGCCGCTGCCTTCCTACCCGGTCGCGCCCGGCGTCAGCCTCGCCGTGCGCTCCGGCCCCAGCACCTCCTACGGCATCATCCGCTACCTTCCCGTGGGTGCCAGGGTGACGATCTTCTGTCAGAGGCCCGGCGAAACGATCACCGGTACGTACGGCACCACGAATATCTGGGACAACATCGACGACGGTGAGTACGTCTCGGACGCCTACGTGAAGACGGGCAGCGACGGCTACATCCGTCCGCGCTGCGCCTAGGTGTATTGATCACGAGCGTTGTTGACACCGGCCGGGCTTGATCATGGCGAAGACCTCCGGTGTGGTGGAGGTGTCGAGTCTTCACCGCACG